>CAZEAH010000576.1:0-2344 GCA_964510075.1 uncultured Leptospirales bacterium
CCGCGGACCATGGTGCGAGTTTTCGCGTCAGGAAACCGGCCAGGGGGGCGCGCTTACCGTCAGGCGGTCTTTCAGCCATGATGAGCGCCACGGTGGCGGCACAGCCGCTGATGAGCACCATTATGATAATCGATCCCTGTGTTCCCGCGTATGTCACCAGAAAGAAACCGGTAACGACACACCCGATGATGGAACCCGCGGTGCTCGCGGCGTAGAGCGTGCCGAGCGACTCGCCGAAGCGCGAGATCCGCCGGCTGAAGACCGCCACCGCCGCGGGAAACGCCATGCCGGTGAGAAAGGTGGGAAGCGCCATCACCGCGACCGATGGCAACAGGGTACCCCTGAGAAGGTTCCCCGTCCAGCCCGTTCCGGTAGAAAGCGCGTCGGTCCTCATGCCCGCCATTGCGCCGAAGGCAAGCAGGGACACAAAAACGGAGGCCGCTATTCCCCACTGGAGGAAACCCCACAGCCTGAGGTTGTTCCGTATAACGAGCCGGCGGTCAAGGAGCGTAAAGGCCAGGCTTCCCAGCCCGATACCCAGCAGGAAGGTTGTGAGCATGGTCGAAAACGCGTATACGGTCGTTTTGAGCATGAATACGAGAAGACGCGTCCAGAGTATCTCGCACGAGAGCGATACGAACCCGGCGGCCGCGGCAAGGAGCAAAAATATACGCCTGTTGTCGCGGTAAGGGGCGGATGACGAATCCGGAGTCTTCGCTTCCGCGGCGGTTTCGGGGAATGCTTCATCCATTCCGCGCCGCGAGACCGCAAGTACGGACAGCGCTATTGTCATGTTTATCGCGGCGGAAATGAATACGGTCTCGCGCACACCGAATGATTTGATAAGATAGAAGCCCGTGACAAGACAGCCCGTTGCGGCGCCCAGCGTATTGAGACCGTACAGGAGTCCCGTACCGGCGCCGACCTGCCCGAGGCGCCGCACGAAAAACCTGGCGATCACCGGAAGCGTCCCGCCCATGAGCACCGTGGGAATAATGACCAGCATGAATGACAGTACAAAGCGGGCCGAGGTGAGAAACGTGTTTGAGAAATTCAAAATGCCGTAAAGGTACCGGTACACCGGATCGAGCAGGGGGACGGCAAGGGTGATGAGAACCGCGAAGACGGCGATTCCCGCCTCGAGAGATGCGTATACCGCGAGCGCGCGCTTTTTCGTGTCGATAAGCCCGCCGAACAGCCTGCCGCCCAGCGCAAGACCGGCCATAAACGCCGACAGCACGGCGGTGACCGAATGGGTCGTGTTTCCGAACACCCCGGTGAAGAGCCGCACCCAGGCGACTTCGTACACCAGACCGGTTAACCCCGAAATGAAAAACAATATATAGAGAAGAAGCCGCACGGCATCGGCCGTACGCGGCTCCTTCTTTCGAAGGGATTTGCGTGACACGGTTACAGTTTCCCTTCTTTTTCGAGCGTTCGCAGCTCGTCGACGGTGACGAAATCCTTGCCGAGGATCTTTTTGGCCTGCTGGATCTTGCGGTCAAGCTCGGGGTCCTCGACGACCTGGTGCTTCTTGTATTTAAGATCCTCGTTGCTGACTGGGATCGTGAGATACAGGGCCGCGTTTACCGCTTTGCCGCTCTGGGTGCTTCCCTTCAGTTTGATGGTGACGTTGCAGGTGGACTTCGGCATCATGCCCCCGGCGAGCGTCAGCGTCGAATTCGCGACCGCGTTCCGCGCGATGCTTGTCTGGCTGAGCAATGCGCCGGCACCGTATGCGCGGACCTCGGATGGACGATCGCCGTCGCAGGAAACGTACTCAACCTCGGCGTCGCCGAAAGAGAGCGATTCGCTGTGGATGTTCTTCATGCTCACCTCGACGGTGTAGGCGCCGTCCCTGTTGACCGGGAAGCGGTTGTAGGAGATCGGAATGGTCGCGGCGCCCATCTGTGATGAAATCCACTGCACGTTCGGGAAGTCTATGGTCGCGCGCGCGGTGGCGCTGGTATTCTTTTCGTCGGTGACCGTGACCTTGACCGTGAAGGTCGAATGAAAGCGTTTCTGGTCGCGGGCGAAATAATTGTGCGTGGCGTAGCCAATATCGGTCTTCTTTGTAGCGCCGTCTCCGAAATCCCAGAAATAGGATAATTTCCCCGTGAAGCCCTCCACCTTGACGACCTCGAACTCACCTTCCTCGGGGCGCATCGGATGGGGGGCCGCCTTCATGAACACGAGAGGTCTGTCGGGGCAGTTTACGACATTCTCGGTGACGGTTTTGGTGTCGATACGGCTGTAGTCGCGTACCGTAACAACGATGTCGTGGGTTCCCTCGCCGTAGTATTTTAAAATAACCGGGTTTCCGACTTTCTCCGCCACTTTGAAG
>CAZEAH010000577.1:0-2333 GCA_964510075.1 uncultured Leptospirales bacterium
GGCGTCGACGGCGCTCCGGATGAGCGCGATCGCCGCGCGCGCGGGAGACTCGTCCTTCGTGCTTACGGAATCGACGATGCGCTGCACCATGGGGTTGTCGGGATGCACGTCGAAGCCCGCGCTGAAGGAGCGCTCCCCGACGGCGGTGATGACGATCGCGCGCGGGAGAGAGGCGGCGAGTTCGCCGGCGCGTTTTTTAAACAGATCGAACATCACGTCGTTGAAGGCGTGCAGGCGCTCGGGCCGGTCGAGTGTGACGACCGCCACAGGGCCTTTTCGTTCGAGACGTATATTCGCTTCGCCCATCTCCGTGCACCTCCGCCTGAATGTCGCGACGCGCCGCGCGCCGCGCGTCGACATCACGTCCACGCCGTTGTGCGAATTATGAAAGGCATACCACCGTGCGCCCCTTCAGCGTTCCGGCCTTCATGAGCGCGAACTTTTCCTCGAGCCCCTCGAGCGCGGTCTCCGCGGCCAGGTCGGACAGCCACGGGAACTTCCACGCGCTTGCGAGCCTCCCCCACACCTCGCGCCGGAGCGCCATTGGGCAGTTCTGCGAATCGATGCCGAAGAGCGAAACGCCGCGCAATATGAACGGATAGACCGTGATGGAAAGCTCCGGCATGATGTTCCCGCAGCAGGTGACCGCGCCGCCCGCCGCGACCGACTTGAGTCCGAAGGCGAGCACCGAACCGCCCACCGTGTCGACGCATCCCGCGAAGCGCTCCTTGAGGAGCGGGCGCGTCGGCTGGTCCGCGCTTTCGTCCGCGCCCAGGACGGACTTCGCGCCGCATTTTTTGAGCAAGTCGTCGGCGCCGGCGCCGCCCTGAAGCGCGACGACCGAAAAGCCCAGGTGTGACAGGATGGAAAGCGCCATGCTCCCCACTCCCCCCGCCGCGCCGGTTACCAGGATTTCGCCCATCTCGGGCGTTATGCCCCATCCGAGCAGGCGGTGCACCGAAAGGCCTGCCGTAAGTCCCGCGGTGCCGAACACCATCGCCTCGCGAAGCGTAAGCCCCGCCGGAAGGGGCAGCGCCCACGCCGAGGGCACGCGAATGCGCCGGCCGAACCCCCCGGAGGTGTTCATGCCCAGGTCGTAGCTCGTCACGATGACCTGGTCGCCGGGTTTGAACGCGCCGTCGGCGCAGGAGACCACCACGCCCGCCGCGTCGATCCCCGGCGTGTGAGGATAGTTTTTTGTGACGCCGCGGTTCCCCGTGGCCGAGAGCATGTCCTTGTAGTTGAGCGAGGAGTAGCGCACATCGACGACAAGGTCGCCCCCGGGCAGATCGTCGAGCGAGCGCTCCTCGATGGTCCGCGCGAACGTTTTATCCTCGCGCTCGCGCACCACCAGGGCTTTGAACATTTCGCTTTTCATGATTCCTCCTCCAGTTACCGTGTACGGCCGCGGGCCCGCTGTACGCGTGATCCCCGTGCCGCCGGCGGACGCGCGCCCGCCAGAGTTGTTATTTCTTCCGCGATTTTTCGCGAGTTTTCCCTTCTCGCTCCGTACCTCTTGCAGGGTCTGTATGAGCGATTCGATGGAGGCGTTAAGCTGGCGGCGCGAATGGTTGAGATTGAACATGACGCAGGCCCCCATGAGGCCCGAAAAGACCATCTCGGTGATGCGCTCGGTATCGGCCGCGGGATCGACCTGGCCCGAGGATTTGCCCTCGTCGAGCGCGCGCCGTATCATCCCCCGCAGGCGGACGAAGCCCTCGTTTACCTCCGCGGCGAGCTCCGGGTCCTGGCCCGCGAGCTCCACGGCGAAGGTCACGAACACGCAACCGCCGGGGAAGGTGTGCGCGTCGGCAAGGTAGCGGTCGCGGTAGTTTTCGAGCAATTTCTGCAGGCGGTCCACTGGATGTTCCACCGCGTCGAGGCCGGCGAGGTTCTTCTCGCGCCAGATCTTCCGCGCGCGCGAGAGGGCCGTGGTGAAGAGCTCTTCCTTGGTCTTGAAATGGTTGTAGAAGCCGCCCTTGGAGGTGCCCGCCGCGGTGATGATGTCCGTGGTGGAGGTGTTGACGTAGCCCTTTACCGAGAAGAGTTTGAGGGACTCGTCGATGATGCGGTCTTTCAGGGTCATGCGCGCTCCCGAGGGCCGGCGGCTGAGAGACAGACCGACCGGTCTGTCTGGACAATAGCCCGCGGGGCGGGGAGGTGTCAAGCAGGATATGCGCTTCGCGCGGTTTTTCTTCTTTGCTTTTCCCGGCGGCCGCTGCCCAGCAGGACTTAACGTGCTAAGAGGGGGCGTGCGCGCGCCCCCTCTTAGCCATCTCCGCGCGCTCCTCAGGCGCCGGAGCGGCTGCGCTCACACGCCGCGCGGCTTGGCT
>CAZEAH010000578.1:0-2318 GCA_964510075.1 uncultured Leptospirales bacterium
CAGAATTTGACACCCCGTACCCAAGGGTGGGACCGGTCGTCGCCGGGCCGGACGCCGGCCTCCTGGATATTTTTCATTACGCGCGCGTGCCCGTCTCCGGTTCCGGCGTCGATGAGCGCCGAGCCGGTCCGGCCCCTCACGAGGTAGATGGCGGCGTCGGACCCGTCCGAGAGCGACGAACCACCCACCTGGTAGAGGTCTTCCGCGATCTTCATGACTTCTTTCTTTCGGAAAGCTCCCGCGCGAGCGCCTCGTTGACCCTGTCAATGTCGGGGGGGAGCTCGATAGGCCGGTTAGCGTAAGTGCTCCGTATGCCGCCGATGCTCCCCTGATGGTAGCCGACCTTGAACTCGGAGAACTTCAACCCGTGGGCGGTCGAGATAACGATGGTCCGGGCGTTCCTGGGTATCTCCCCGCGCTCGACGAGCTTGATAAGCGCGGCCAGCGCCACCCCGGTGTGGGGGCAGGCGTAGAGTCCCGTACGGTCGGCGAGCGCCGCGGCGTCGGCAAGCTCCTCCTCGCTTGCCTGCTCGACGATGCCGTCGTATTCCCTGAGCGCCGCGATCGCCTTGCGCACCGAAACAGGGTCTCCGATCTGTATCGCGGAGGCGAGCGTTTTCCCGGGCACTATGGGCTCGAAGTCGTTGAATCCTTTAAGGAAGGAACGGTAAAGCGGATTCGCCTTCTCGGCCTGCGCGAGCACGATGCGCGGCCGCCGGTCTATCATGCCAAGTTCCAGCATCATGGTGAAGCCTTTGGCCAGCGCCGAGACGTTTCCGAGGTTGCCTCCCGGGATCACCACCACGTCCGGCACCTCCCAGTCGAACTGCTGCAGCATTTCGATCGAGATGGATTTCTGCCCCTCGATGCGCAGGCTGTTCATGGAGTTCGCGAGATAAATGGTATTGTTCTTCGTCACTTCCTGGACCACGCGCATGCAGCCGTCGAAGTCGGTGTCGAGTGAGAGCACGATGGCGTTGTTCGCCATCGGCTGGACCAGCTGGGCTACGGATATCTTGTTGGACGGGAGGAACACAATGGACGGGATCCCCGCGTACGCACAGTAGGCGGCCAGCGCCGCCGAAGTGTCGCCGGTCGAGGCGCACGCCACGGCGTCCAGGCGCACGCCGCGGCTGATCATTTCGTTCACCATGGAGACGAGCACCGTCATACCCAGATCCTTGAACGATCCGGTGTGGCTGTTGCCGCACATCTTCACCCACAGGTCCTTCATGCCCAGCATCTCGCCGAACCGCTTGGCCCAGAACAGGTTTGTGTTCCCCTCGTACATCGACACGATGTTCTCGTCGTCGATCTCGGGGCATACAAACTCTTTCTTACCCCACACGCCGCCTCCGAAGGGCCAGCGAGTGGTCCCGACGCGCGAGTCGAAAAGGCGTTTCCACTCGGAGGCGCTCCGCGCGCGAAGCGCCTCCATGTCGTGATGGACCTCGAGAAGCTCGCCGCATTTCCGGCATCTGTACACCACCTCGTCGAGCGGGTAGGTCTCGCCGCAGCCGGCGGCGCAACGGAAGTGCGCCCGGAATTCCTTATTCATCGTCAGCTCCATCGCTCACATAGTCCTCCACCCGTATCACCGTGGCGTCTCCCTCCACAAAATCGAATGCGTTGATCTTTTTGACCGCCGCAAGCAACCCCTCCTCGTGCGCCGCGTGGGTCATGATGACCAGCGGGACGTGCGGCATGTCGCTCTCCTTCTGGATGACCGAGGCGATCGAGATGCCGTAAGCGGCGAGCACGCCGGCGATTTTCGCCAGAATCCCGGGGCTGTCCTCCGTATGAACGCGCATGTAGTAGCGGGAGAGGCGCTCGCCAGGCGGAACGTAGGACGCGTCCCCGTCGAACCGGATGGACCCGGCCGAGGAGGCGGGCCTCTGCGCGATCCTCACGATATCGCTCACAACGGCCGAGGCCGTCGGGTGGCTGCCCGCGCCCTTGCCGGTCAGCGTGACCGGACCGGTCATGTCACCGGTTATCATCACGGCGTTGAACTCGTTCTGCACCGACGCCAGGGGGTGCCGCAGGGGAAGCATGGTCGGGTGCACGCGGATATCCACCCGGTCGCCGGCGCGCTTGCCGATGCCGAGGAGTTTTATGCGATAACCCATCTCGCGCGCGTATTCAATGTCCAACGCGCCGATCCTGGTGATGCCCTCTATGGAGATTGCCGCATAGTCGATTTTTTTATTGAAGGCGATCATGGAAAGGATCGCGATCTTGTGCCCCGCGTCGTATCCCTCGACGTCGAAGGTGGGGTCCGCCTCCGCGAAACCTTTGGCCTGCGCGTCGGCAAGCGC
>CAZEAH010000579.1:0-2307 GCA_964510075.1 uncultured Leptospirales bacterium
ACGCCCGCCCGCGCGATGGGGCGGGCGCGGAGGGACTCGCTGAACCTGCCGATATACCGCACGTTGGTCTGCGCCGTGATTATGAATTCGCTCGAGATGGCCACCAGGAGCGAAATCACGAGAAGCACGATTACCAGAACGTATCCGGACGAGCCGGCGAAGGCGCCGAGCAGACCCCGTTCGAGGAGGAGCCGTTCGCGCCGGCGATAGTTGCGTACGGCTGTTTCGCGGAGGGCGCGTATGATATCCAGGGTCCTCATTCGTTCACCGGATTGACGTAGGATATAAACACGAAGTCCTCTACTACACCGCGGTAGTTCTTCACGCGCAGGCTGGTGCGCACCGCCTGCGGGTGCTTTTTCGCCTCGCGCGAGTCCCATTTGTCCGTCCAGTCGTTCCTCAGCCAGAATTCGAATTTAAGGTCCACGACGTTTTCCAGGAGCACATCCTCGTCGCCGCCTTCGAGGGGGTTGTCGTCGTAGTGGTGGTCGGCGCGGCGCACGAGCTTATAGAGGCCCGGCACGTCCCTGTCGGGGCGCAGGCGGTACCCGACCTCGTAAATGTCGCTGGACGGGTTCTGTTTTTTCGGGGCAAGCGAGATCGATTCGTTCTGGAAGTCCGTCGTAACGAAATCGATGCGCCCGTCGGAGGTCCGGCCCGTTTTGTTCTGGCCGATGAAATTCACGTGCTCGCCGAATTTCTGCGCGTATGCGTAGGAGAGGTCCCTGTCGATGCGCTGGACGGCGAGGCTCACGTTTTCGTGGAATTCGGCGACGCCGGTAAGGTCGAACACCGAGGTCATGATGGAACGGTGCGCGGAGTACACCATGAGCAGTATCACCGATGATACCGCGGTCGCGACGATCACCTCGAGCAGTGAAAACCCGGACCAGTCGCGAACGAGCCGCGTAATGGCGGGTCGAGGGTTTTCGAAGGCGGTTTCAGTCGTTACGCGGTTCACATCCTCTCCGGGTACACGTAGCTGACGGTGTAGTTTCTTTTCCGGCCCCTCTCCGTCCAGTGAACGGTTATTTCGACCCGCCGCGCACTGACGGGGCCGAAGAGCTCGTGTTCGAACTTGCTCGTTGCGCGCGTGTAGCTGAATCCCGGGTACTCCTTTACCGCCTCCTCATGCACGTCCGGTTCGCGCATGCGGTAGACCAAATAGAGGCTCAGTCTGCTTTTGGCGATGAGCATGGCGCGGGTCATGTTCCGGTTTCCGGATATCGCGGCAATCCCGGAGGACACTCCCGAAATTATGGAGAGCATGGCGATGGAGAGTATCGCGATCGCGATGAGAATCTCAACGAGCGCGAACCCGCCCCGGCGGTCAGTCGAACCCGATGTATTCATGTGTTATCCTGGCCTCTTTCTTCAAGCGGTTGATGCGCACCGACCAGCGCTCCTTTCCGCCGACGAGTATGTGGAGTATGGCGTTGGCCGACGAACCCGACGGATAAAAAGGAATGAACACGTTCCCCTCCCTTATCGGGTCGGAGCCGGGTACAAGGACCTCCTCGATTGTAAACGAGTCGGGAAAACGGTGGTGCGCGAGCAGGCGGTCGCGGGAATCCACGAACCTGCCTTCGCGGTTCAGGGTGACCACCGACAGACCGTTACGACGGCCGAATATCTTCTCATCGTACTCGCCGATTTCGGACCCGCGTCCGTTAAGGTGTACGATAAGATAATTAGTGGTGCCCTTGAGATACGCGTCGTCGAAACAGCGGGCGACGATTCCGGTCAGGATGATGAAACTTCCGCGGTCCGTGCCGGTGAGTCGCGGTATGCGGGGTACGACCAGCATCGCCATGATCGAGATGATGGTGATAACAACGATGAGCTCCAGGAGGGTGAAACCGCCCCGGCCCCGGATAATGGACGCCCTTCCGGTCGCTTTCACGACGGGCTGCTGCGCGCTTACCAGCTCTTAATGTCCGCGTTCACGCCCTCGCCGCCGTCCCTTCCGTCCGCGCCGAGGCTCATGATTTCGTAATCGTTTCCGTGTTCGCCGGGCGAGCGGTATATGTAGTCGCGTCCCCAGGGGTCTTTTGGGAGCTCCTTCTTCTTTAAATATCCGCCTTCGTTGTAGTTCATCGGGGCCGGTTCGGAATTGGGCCGTTCTATAAGGGCCGCCAGTCCCTGTTCGGTGGTCGGATAGGTGCCGTTGTCCAGATTGTAAGGCAGCGCCTCGATCGTGACGCCGTCGGGCGTCGAGCCGTTGGACGCGCTCGCTGTCAGCCAGTTCGCAGCGGTGCTCATCGTCCACGTCACCGGTTTGCGGCTGGCGATCGCCACGGGCTGCTG
>CAZEAH010000580.1:0-2303 GCA_964510075.1 uncultured Leptospirales bacterium
GGATGTACCTATGCGAATGGACAGACTGACCCTCAAAGCGCAGGACGCGTTGTCGCGCGCGCAGAACGAGGCGATGAACAACAACCATTATGAAATACAGCCCGAACACCTGCTCAAGGCGCTCGCCGACCAGGAAGAGGGCATGCTCTCAACAATCGCGCAGAAGATCGGAGTTCCGGTCGAAGAGATCGCGCGCGAGGCCGAGGCTGAAATAAAGAAGCTTCCGCGGCAGATGGGGGGAGGTCCCGGGGGAGGCGCCCTTTCGGCGTCGATGCGCGACGTCCTCAACGAGGCGTGGAACGAGGCGGTGAAGCTCAAGGACCAGTACATGAGCACCGAGCACATCATCCTCGCGCTGGCCGGCGCGGGCGACACCCGCGCCCGGAAAGTGCTCAACGCCGCCGGCTTCACGCGGGAGAACATCTTAAAAGTGCTGATGGACGTGCGCGGCAACAGGCGGGTTACCGACGAGAACGCCGAAGACCGTTATAACGCCCTCGACCGATACAGTCGCGACCTCACCAAGCTCGCGCGCATGAACAAGCTCGACCCCGTAATAGGCCGCGACGAGGAGATCAGGCGCGTGATGCAGGTGCTCACCAGGCGCACCAAGAACAACCCGGTTCTGATCGGCGAACCGGGGGTCGGAAAGACGGCCATCGTCGAGGGGCTGGCAAGCCGCATCGTGGCGGGCGACGTGCCGGAGAATCTGAAGGACAAAAGGCTCGTGGCCCTCGATATGGGCGCGCTTATCGCCGGAGCCAAATACCGCGGAGAGTTCGAGGAGCGCCTGAAGGGCGTAATACAGGAAATAGAGGAGTCCGAGGGAGAGGTCATTCTGTTCATCGACGAGCTCCACACCCTGGTGGGCGCGGGCGCGGCCGAGGGCTCCATGGACGCGTCGAACATGCTCAAGCCGGCGCTTGCGCGCGGCGAGCTTCGCTGTATAGGCGCCACGACCCTGAACGAGTACCAGAAATACATCGAAAAGGACAAGGCGCTCGAGCGGCGTTTTCAGCCGGTCTTTACGAGCGAACCGAGCGTCGAGGACACCATCGCGATACTCCGCGGCCTTAAGGAGAAGTACGAGGTGCACCACGGCGTGCGCATTTCAGATTCGGCGGTGGTCGCCGCGGCGGTGCTTTCCGACCGCTATATAACCGACCGCTTCCTGCCCGACAAGGCGGTCGACCTCATCGACGAATCGGCTTCGCGCATTAAAATGGAGATCGACTCGATGCCGATCGAGATCGACGAGATCGAGCGGCGCATCAGACAGCTCACCATCGAGCGCGAGGCGGTAAAAAAGGAGAAGGACAAGGTTTCCAAGGAGCGCCTCGGGAAGATCGAGGAGGAGCTAGCGAACCTCAATGAGAAGAAGAACGAGCTCGTGGGCCACTGGAAGAACGAGAAGGAGGTCATCTCCCGCATCCGCTCGATAAAGGAAGAGATCGAACGGCTGAAGGGCGAGGAGAGCCGCGCCGAGCGGGAGGGCAATCTTAACCGCGTGGCCGAGATCCGCTACGGCAAGATCGTCGAGCTCGAACGGAACCTCGCGGAAATGAACGCGAAGCTCGCCGATATACAGAAGGACCGGAGCCTTCTCAAGGAGGAGGTGACCGAGCAGGAGATCGCCGAGGTGGTCTCGCGCTGGACGGGCATTCCCGTCGCGAAGATGCTGGAGGGCGAGAAGGAGAAGCTTCTGGGCATGGAACGCATCATCGAACAGCGCGTGGTGGGCCAGGACGAGGCGATTACCGCCATTTCGGACGCGGTGCGCCGTTCGCGTTCCGGCATTCAGGATCCCAACAGGCCCGTGGGCTCGTTTATATTCCTGGGGCCCACCGGCGTCGGCAAGACCGAGACGGCGAAGGCGGTGGCCGAGTTCCTCTTCAACGACGAAAAGGCGATCACCAGGATCGATATGTCGGAGTATATGGAAAAGCATTCGGTATCCCGGCTCATCGGGGCGCCTCCGGGCTACGTCGGATACGATGAGGGCGGACAGCTCACCGAGGCCGTACGGAGAAGGCCCTACGCGGTGATCCTGTTCGACGAGATCGAGAAGGCCCACCAGGACGTCTTCAACATCTTTCTGCAGATCCTGGACGAGGGACGGCTGACCGACTCCAAGGGCAGGACGGTTGACTTCAGAAACACGCTCATCATCATGACGTCGAACATAGGGACCGCGTATATTTCCGACGCCTCGATCCCCTACGAGGAGCGGAAGGCCGGGGTGGAGCGGGAACTTCGCGCCCACTTCAAGCCCGAGTTCCTGAACCGCGTGGACGAGGTGATAG
>CAZEAH010000581.1:0-2291 GCA_964510075.1 uncultured Leptospirales bacterium
GGACTGTACTATGCCCGCTCGCTCGACAGCGATTTCCAAAAGGAGTACGATCCGAACGGCGACGGCAGGGGAAAGATCAAAAACCACCTATGGGTCGATTTCAGCATGACGCGGACGCTGTAAATATCGGATTCATCCTCCTGTAACGAAAGGGGCGCGCCATCCGGCCGCCCCTTTGCCTTTTCCCTATCCGCAGCGAGAGAAGCCGCACATTCGGCAGACCGAACAGCCCGACTCGAACTCAAGCGGTCCGTGGCAATCGGGACACACGCCCACCATCACCGCGTCCGAGCCCTTGCCGTTGGTCTCGGCCGCGTTCTTCGCCGCCTCGCTCCCCTGGCCCTCGCGCGAATCGACTCCCAGGTGCCTCTCCAGCGCCTTGGCGATCGCGTCCGCGCACGAATAGATGCGCCCGCCCTTCTCCCACGCCTGGTTCGGGCAGCGCACTCCCTTGAGCTGCTTGATTATCTGCGCGGGCTCGATCCCGCAGCGCAGGGAGAGCGAAATGAGGCGGCTCACCGCCTCGGTCTGGCTCGCGGCGCAGCCGCCGCTTTTACCCATGGTGGCAAACACCTCGAAGAGCCCCTCGTCGTCCTGGTTGATCGTAACGTACAACGCCCCGCAGCCCGTGGACATCTTGCGCGTGGAACCGTAGGTCACCTCGCCGCGGGAGCGGGGTTTGAGGTGATGGGGCGGCCCCGCCGCGACGGGCGGAGCGTCGCGTTTTACCTCCAGCACCTGGTTTTCCCGCGAACCGTCCCGGTATACCGTAACGCCCTTGCAGCCCATGGCGTACGCCATCCGGTACACCTTGTCGATGTCGCCAACGGCGGCCTCGTTCGGAAAGTTGACGGTCTTGGAGACCGCGTTGTCCACAAAGCGCTGGAAGGCCGCCTGGATGCGCACATGGCTTTCGGGCGAGATATCGTGGGCCGTGACGAAGACCCTGCGCACGTCCTCCGGGACATCCTCCATGTGCGCCACCGATCCCTCCGCGGCGACGCGCTTCATCAGTTCCTCGGAGTAAAAACCCCGTTCCCGCGCGACCCTCTCGAAGAGCGGGTTGACCTCCACGAGGGCGCTGTTGTCCATCACGTTGCGCACGAAGGCGAGCGCGAAGATCGGCTCGATTCCGCTTGTGGTGTCGGCGATGATGCTGATGGTCCCCGTCGGCGCGATCGTCGTGGTGGTCGCGTTCCTCAGCGGGGCTTCGTTCCGCTCGGCGTATTCCGAGAGGGCGAAATTCGGGAACGCTCCCCGTTTTTCGGCGAGCGCCCGGGACGCCTTTTTCGATTCTTCCTGAATCGCCGACATCACGCCCTCCGCGATATCGATGGCCTCGTCGGAATCGTACGGAACGCCGAGCCGGATGAGCATGTCGGCGAAACCCATGATCCCCAGCCCTATCTTGCGGTTTGAGAGCGTCATCTCCCGTATCTCCGGAAGCGGATACCTGTTCCGGTCGATAACGTTGTCCAGAAAATGGACCGCGTCGCGCGTGAGCGCCGCGAGCTTATCGTAATCGATTGAAGGTTTCCCATTGCCGTTCGAAACACAGCGGGCCAGATTGATCGATCCGAGATTGCACGATTCGTAGGGAAGCAGGGGCTGCTCGCCGCAGTTATGAAGCACCATCCCACCCCCGTCAAAGCGGTTTATCCCCGGTACCCGCACGTCGAAGACTTCCTCCACGCCGTCCGGCATGGTCGATTCCACGCGTGCCACAAAACGCTCCCTGTTCATGGTCCGCCTGTATGAGGAAATCAACGTGCCAAGCCGCAGGGCCTTGTCCTCGTCGGAAAATCCTATGATATCATTGAACACAAGGAGATTATCGTTCGCGATTATCAGCTCGTGCTGTGCCCGGGTTCCAAACTCCCGGCTTCCGCCCCTTCCGTCCGGAAGTACGCTCTTCCCTTCCGGCCTGCGCTCCTCATACAGGGAGGATGCGATGCCGAAGCGGAGCAGCATGCGCTGCACGGCCCGAAGGGTCTCATCGTCGCTCTGCGCAAGGCGCACGCTCACACCCTTGGACTGCGATCCCTGCACCGAGCCGTCCGCGTCGAAGAGTCCGCGGAGAAATCCCCTGTTAAATTCCGACGAGCACGCTTCGAGCGCGGGGGTGATGCGTTTCTTGCCGGGTACGATACCGAGCTCGTCGCAGATGGATTTGATCGCCGCGGTCGACATGCGGTATTCTCCGCGCCCGCTGACCTCGAAAAATCCGCTGAAATCCGCGCGATGGGGAAGCGCGCGCGCGTATTCTTCGGCGCATGCCATCACGGTATTTG
>CAZEAH010000582.1:0-2289 GCA_964510075.1 uncultured Leptospirales bacterium
GCCGCGGCGAGCTGTTTGACCGCCGGCTCTCCGATTCCCGCCAGCGACCAGGCCGCGCCCTTGCGGACGAACCGGCTGGGGTCGGCGAGCGAGGCGATAAGCGGGGCGACGGCGCTCTCGCCGATACGGACCAGCGCCCACGACGCGGACTCGCGCACGTCGGCTTCCTCGTCCTTCATGGCGGCGATCAGGGGAAGCGCGGCCTGGGGAGCGCCGATGGTGCCGAGGGCTTCGGCGATCGCCGAGCGCATGATGTGATTGTCCGAGTCCAGGCGGGCCAGAAGCTCCTTTACGGCGGGCTTTCCGATCTCCACCAGCACCCAGATGACCAGGTCGCGAAAGTCCCTGCCGGAATCTCCCAGCAGTTCGACCAAGGCGGGCACGGCCGATCTGCCGGCCTCCACGAGGGCGGCGGCCGCCTTGTCGCGCGTTTCACGGTCCTGACTGCGCAGCGCCTTGATGAGCGCCGGATCGACGGATTTATTTGTGGTCATTGTGTCGGGTTCCGCCGGCGTCATCAGGCGGCCGTATCGCGGCCGGCCCCGAGGGCGCCGAAAAATTTACTATGCTAAATATTCTATACAGCTCGGGCATTGTGAACAGCTATAGGCGCATTTACAAGCAAAAAAGCCGTCCGCGCGCCAGGGCCCATGCCGCCATGGTCATGCCGTCGTAGATCTCGTTCGCTCGTATGGCCCTGTCGATCTCGTCCGGCGTGAGGGCGAGTATCTCGAACTCCTCGGTATCGTCCTTGCTGTACCGCGATGAAGCGGAAAGATCGCGCGCCAGGTACACGTGCGTGATTTCGTCGACTATGCCGTTACAGGGACTGAAGCAGCCGATTCGCTCGATGGCGCCGTCGAAGCCCGTCTCCTCGACGAGCTCCTTGTGGGCCGTGACGTCCGGGTCCTCCCCCTCGCGAACGCCGCCCGCCGGAAACTCGAGGCTGATGCGGTTGTCGAGGTAACGGAACTGACGGACCATCACGATACGCCCGTCGGAGCGCACCGGCACCAGCATCACCGAACCGCCGGTGTGCACGTAGTGGTACTCGCCCTCGCGACCTCCGGGAAGCTCCACGGTGTCCATGCGGTAGGTCCACCAGGGATTGCGGAACAGCTCGCGGGATGTCAGTTTTTTCCAGTGCGTCAGCGCCATCGTTATCCCCGGTGTAATCGTGTAGTGGTTCGCGCGTACTGTTGCAGGAGCACGGCTTCGGCTGTATGGCGGCGCGGTGATGCCCTGACGCGAATCCGAAAACAGTGGATTACAATCCCCCTTTCCGAGCTGTTAGGGTGAGTGCGTCACCTTTTGGAAACGGGACCTTCTGCTCCCGCAAATCGCCGTGCCGATCGTCTCGATTGCCTTCTTTCCGGCCGGGCGATACGCATACTATAGCACGCCGGAACCGTCGTGTAAGAAACGCGGAGAGTGTACGCGGAGAGGGGCCGGGATTTCAATAAAAATACGCTCCGGCGCTCAGACGCCTCTACAGCGCTCCAGGGCACGGCGGGCGAGGACTCCCGTTTCGGCGGTTTCAAGCTTTCCGTCAAGGAAAAGTCCATTCACGTGCTGGTTTTCGAGATGAAGCCCCAGGAAGGGAATGGCCGCCGGATCGCCGAGCAGGCCGAACAGCACACAGGCGAGGGCGATGATGTCCGGGTCGTCCTCGAGCGCGGCCGCGGTAAGGAGGTCCTTACACCTCGGGAGCACCAGATCGGGCCGTTCGCGCGTCAGGCGGGCGACGGCCCACCATGCGCCCCTTCGGAGCGGCGCGAACTCGAGGTGATTGTCGGCATCGCCATCGCCCTGTATGATGTAGGACAGAAGAATCGAATGGAACTCGTCCGCAAGCCCCCGGTGGAGGGCCAGCGATTCGCCCATGGCCTCGGGAACGCCCCAGCCGATGCCCCCGGACTCGTCGTTGAGGTTCCACATGCACCTCCGTATCACCACGCGCGCTTTTTCGGGGTTGCGCGCGGCGATCGCGGCGGTGTTCCGGCCGAATGCAGAGACCGCGCGCCATTTGACGAGCGGCGTCGCGTCGTTCAGAGCGGCGAAGAAGGCCGCGATAAGCTTCTCCGGCGGCACGTCGGAAAGCGCGCCCAGACGAGTCTCCCAGTCGTCCGCGCCGAGAGCGGCGAGCACCATGGCGCGCAGTTCGCGCCCGCTCCGGAAGGCTGTTCCGTTTCCGTTCTCCGCGCTCAGGGGTTCACTCCCTGCCGATGAAGGTGTTCGTGGCCTTTTCCATCTCGTCCATCTTGTTCTTTATCATCTCGTTAAGGGTGT
>CAZEAH010000583.1:0-2288 GCA_964510075.1 uncultured Leptospirales bacterium
TGTTTGCGGTGCTGGTGGACGAAATGGACTACAATCCGTATGTCGACGACGCCATCGACCGCATCGCCAGCATTAATAAATGGCTGGAATGAAAGAAAGTAGTTGAAAAAAATGTCCGGCCGCCCTACTCTAGCATAAGATGTGGCCGTATCAGGCGCCTGTAGCTCAGTGGATAGAGCAATGGCCTCCGGAGCCATGTGTCGCACGTTCAACTCGTGTCAGGCGCACATCTTCGGGGACGCGGGAAACCGCGTCCCTATCTCTGCGCACCGGCGGCGCGCTCGAGCTCCCGCCTGCGTTCCCGGACCCTTGCCAGGTGCCCGTTGATGATCCTGCCGTAGTCCAGCTCGCCGCGCACGATCGAATAGCGCTCGGATTCGATAAATCCCATGTCGGTGGTCAGGCGGTACTCGCTGGCGCGCTCCGCGTAACGCCGCGCCTCCTCCCAGTACGGAAGGGCTCTGCCGTACATGTCCTCGGCGATATCCAGGCTCTCCCCGATCTCCTTTGCGAAGTCCTGGTTGTGAAAGTAAATCCTGCGCTTGTCGTAGCGCGCGGCGATCTTCATGTGGTCCCGCATGATGAGCATGTTGATGTGCATGAACATCAGGTTGCGGTATTTCGAGTATTCCTCCTCGCTCTCGATCTTGATCAGCGCTTCGGAGGGATGGCGGAATTTGCACCCCAGGGCGATCTTCATCCGCTCGATGTTCTTGCGAAGTGAATTCTCGTTGTAATACTGCTTCATGCCGTAGAGCAGGTAGAAGTCCTCGAGATAGTGGGGTACCGTTTTGAAATGGAGGCGTGATTTCGGAATATAGTCCGAAAACGGCACGTACCGGTCCTTTTCTTCCTTGAAGTACTGGTACTGATAGTCCTCCGCCCGCGCGCGGTCAGCCGACAGTGCCAGCAGGAGCGCAAGGGTCGCGAGAATCGCGTTTTTTACCGTAAAGTTTCTCATGTGCGTGTTTCCGGCTGCCGCAGCGCGGCCCCTCCCGGTGCGCACGGGGCCTTTCGCTTTCAAGTATCGGCAGAATGGGTGCGGAAGTGAAGGACGGTTCAGCACAGGTGTTCTACGACGATCCTCACGCCGATGGCGATCAGGATGACGCCGCCCACCCTCATTACGCGCCTCCCCAGGAGATCCCCGGCCTTCTTGCCGAGCGCGATCCCGGTGATCGAGAACAGGGCGCAGACCACGCCTATCACCACGCTCGGAAACAGGATCGGCTTTCCCAGCACTCCGATGCCGAGTCCCACCGCCAGCGCGTCGATGCTTGTGGCCACGGAGAGCAGCACAAGCGTCCACCCGCGCGAGGGGTCGGCGGCCGGCGCGTCGGAATCGGCGGTCGAAAAGGAGTCCCGGATCATCTTGACGCCGATGGCGGAGAGCAGGGCCATGGCCACCCAGTGGTCGTAGTCGCGGATCAGTCTCTCGACGAACACACCGCCGCAGTAGCCGATAACCGGCATGAGAAACTGGAAGAGACCGAAATGAAATGCCAGCCGGAAATAATGCCGCAGGGTGGGGCGGTCGATCACCATGCCGGCCGCGATCGAAACGGAAAAGGCGTCCATGGCGAGGCCACGGAGATTCCAATTATGCTTGCAAGGTCCATGCCGGTCTCCGGTTGGAATATATTTCAGTCAGGCCGCGTCCTCGGTAAAGAAGAGCTCCATATAACGCTTGAGCGACAGGGCGTATTCAAGCTTGATGGCTGTTTCCACGGCCCAGGTGGAGCTGGAGTAGCGCTCGAGCGCGTCCCTGAAGTGATATATGGCCTTAAGCAGCATGGCGCCGCTGATGTCGCGTTTGATGAACCCCCGGTTATGCCGGTCGTAGAAGAGCTCGCGGTGCGCCAGATGGAGAGCGTCGTCGCCTTTTTTGTAGAGCCTGAAGGCCTCCACATCGACGAGATTGGCGTAGGTGTCGGGGATGTTAAGGCACTCCGATGCCCGATAAAAATTGAAAATCATCTCCGAGAACACGGCGAAGTGGTCTAAAAGTTCCCGGTCGCTCGTAAGGCCGGCGAGCCTGCGTATGGCGTGAAAATTCCTTCGCAGGATGTTCGTAACGTCCCTGAAGATGCCGCGGTTGATGGGGTTCTCTCTGCGCGCCAGGTTATGAAGGTTGTACTGAAAATAACGGTACAGCGCGTCCTTGGCCGCCTCGCGGTGCCGGACGAACTGGCGTATGAGCAGATCGTCCTTAAGCTCTTCGCGCGGGTCGGGGCCCGGCGGGCGTCGGAATTCCGCGTCAGCGCGCTCTTCAGTTGCGGCGGCTTCGT
>CAZEAH010000584.1:0-2277 GCA_964510075.1 uncultured Leptospirales bacterium
GCCGAGATCAACGAGTTCTTCAACGGGGTCGGAATCACGCTGGCGCAGGGGTACGGCCTCACCGAGGCGTTCCCGATTTCGGTATCGAGCCCCGAGATCGGAATACGGTACGGCGCCTGCGGCAGGATCGTCCCGCTCATGCAGGTGCGCATCTCCGACGAGGGCGAGATACAGGTCAAGGGTCCGGCGGTGATGAGCGGATACTTCAACAAGCCCGAGGCCACCGCCGCCGTGTTCACGCCGGACGGCTGGTTCAAAACCGGCGACGTCGGGCATGTGGACGCCGACGGCTACGTTCGCATCACCGAGCGCATCAAGGACCTCATCATCACCTCCGGGGGAAAGAACATCGCACCCCAGCAGATCGAGACCCTGGTCGGCGAAGACCTGTACATCGAGCAGATCGCCGTCATCGGCGACGGACGCAATTACATCTCGGCGCTCGTCGTGCCCTCTT
Organism: uncultured Leptospirales bacterium; assembly: GCA_964510075.1. GTDB lineage: Bacteria > Spirochaetota > UBA4802 > UBA4802 > UBA5368 > MVZN01. The sequence goes on from CAZEAH010000584.1 coordinate 458, forward strand.
TCGAGGCCCTCGAGCCCTACGCGCGCTCGGCGGGCATCGCCTACGAACGGCCCGAGGATCTCATCAGGCGGCCCGAGATCATCGAGTTTTACCGGCAAAGGATCGAGGAGCGCACGCGCGACCTGGGCCAGGTCGAAAAGATCAAAAGGTTCACCCTCTTGGCCGTTCCCTTTTCACAGGAGAACGGGGAGATCACGCCTACCATGAAAATCAAAAGAAAAGTTATTGAGAAGAAATACGGCGATGTTATAGATGCGATGTACAGGGGCGCCGACGGGGCCTGACGGATGCACCGGACGGGCGGAAGATGGGGATGAAGGGCTGGGCTATAAAAAACGAGGACCGGCCGGCGCGCGCGCCGGCCGAGATACCCCGCCGATTGAAGGACAGGCTCTACCCGGTGGTGCTCGATCTTTTCTCAAAAAACGACTTCTACCAGGTGAACCTCCGCGAGATCTCCCGCGAGTCGGGACTGTCCACCAGCACGATCTACCGCTATTTCAGCTCGAAAGAGGAGCTCCTCTTCACCATCCTCAACGAGAAGCTGTCGGAGATACGCGAGCTCGTGCGCGTCCACATTCAGGGCCTCGACAGCACCAGGGAGATCCTCAGAAAAATTCTCTGGGTTACCATGGACTTTTACGACCGCAACCCGGGAGTGGCCATCACCTCGTTCATCACCGTGCCCATGCGCACCTGGATGCGCGAGGAGTCCTTTATCCGCGAGGACGAACGGCGCGTTCTGGTGGACATCGTGACGGCGGCGCGCAAACGCAGGGACATCGACCTCTCGCTCGAGGTGCGCGAGATCTTCGACGTCTACTACATGATCTGCTACCGCGCCATCTACACATGGTACTACCACGGAATGCGCTGGAAGCTCGTGGACACAATCCCCGGCTACTTCGACCGCATCTGGCGCATGCTCGCCCCGCCCGAGGGGCAGGACCGCGGCCGGGGCGGAAAGCGCCCGCGCGGCTGAACATCACGGACAAATATTCCTTTCATATCCATCGCTTCGTGCTATACTCGGCGCGATGGACGAGCGACGCCTTCATGCCCTGAACGACGTCCCGTACTCCTCCGGCCCCGTGGTCTACTGGATGAGCAGGGACCAGCGCGTGCGCGACAACTGGGCGCTCCTCTACGCCCGCGCCATGGCCCTGGAGTACCGCGCGCCGCTGGTGGTGCTCTTCTGCCTGGCCGGGCGCTTTCTCGGGGCGCGGCCGTCTCAGTACGCCTTCATGCTTGCGGGACTTCGCGCGGTGGAGGAGGAGCTTTGCGCAATCGGCGTCCCCTTCTCTATTGAGACCGGCGACCCCGGGCGTACGGCGCCGGCCTTCGCCGCGCGCCTGAACGCGGGCCTGGTGGTGACGGACTTCGACCCGCTGCGCGTCAAGCGGCGCTGGCGCGCGTCGCTCGCCGCGCACGTCCGCGTTCCCGTGCACGAGATCGACGCGCACAATATCGTCCCCTGCCGCGCGGCCTCACAGAAGCAGGAATACGGCGCGCACACCCTCCGGAAAAAACTGAACCGGCTGCTCCCCGAATTTCTCGTTCCGATCCCGCCGCCAAGGAAAATGGCCACACCGCCCCCGTCAACCGTCGACTGGTAGCGCGTGTACCGCGCGGCGGGCGTTTCCGGAGCGGAGGCGGAGCGCTTCGGGATGCAAAGCGGCCCGCGCGCGGCCGAGCGCGCCATGCGGCGCTTTCTCGACAGAGGGCTCGACGACTATTCGTGGGCGCGGAACGATCCCTCAGCGGACGGGCAGTCCGGCCTCTCACCCTATCTGCATTTAGGCCAGCTCTCGGCGCAGCGG
>CAZEAH010000585.1:0-2276 GCA_964510075.1 uncultured Leptospirales bacterium
GCCCCCACCCTGTCGGGGTGCTTGAAATACCAGCCGAGGATCATAAGGAGCGTCGGTTTGTTGAAGCTCGAATAGTCGCGCGTGTGGAAGGACCACGCCAGGAGCGGCCCCACACGCATGTGCTCCAGGTCGTTTCCCGGAAAAACGGCCGAATAACGCACGCCGAACGTCAGCTGTCCGCTCATATAAATCAGATCGGTGTCGTTCGCCCAGAGCGCCTTCTCGTTGGGCACCAGCGTATCGAGCGTGGCGTCGTAAAAATAATCGTCGTCGTCCTCCAGGTCGAGCTTCCAGTACTCTATGGCGAACTTTGACCGTGCGGCGATTTTACCAACCTTCATCTGGATGGTCGGCTCGGCGAGGAAATGATGGCCGCCGGTCGAGTAGGCGTCGTCCTCGGTGTCCTTACGCGTGTCGTCGGAGAAATTTGCCTCCGCGTCCGGATAGGACTGAAGATATCCCACCGTCCCGAAATACCTGAGGTACTCATAGCCAAGGCGAAGGTTGAATATGCCTATGGGCTGGAAATCGATAAGCGGCCCGACCTTCAGGTAGGCGGGATTGAGCTTCGTCATGAGCCCCATCGCGAAAAAGGTGTCGCGGAAGAGCGGCGACGTGCTGTCCGCCAGCCTGCGGCTGTACATGAGACGGTTCTGCGTCTCGAGGCCGAGCGGGTTATAGCGCATGATGGTGAGCGAGGCCAGGTACAGCCTGTTCTGCGGCGGGACCTGCACCTCCGGCTCGGTCTTTTCCTGCGCCCCCGCCGGGACAAGGCAGAGCCCGGAGATCGCGAGCACGCACACCACGATGGCGAATTTTCTGAAACGCATGGCACCTCCATTTTTTTCGAGTGTCGATGCATAACCGGAAAAACGCCGCTTCGCTCCGCGCGCCGCGGAAACGAAGGCGGGGATCCGTCCGATCCGCACCACGCCTGTTTGATTATAACCGGAAACTTACGCGGATTTGTTATACTACAATAAAGGCGGGAACACAATTATTTTTTACTTCCCGTTTATTAAAATAAAAGGGGGGGCGTCATCGCCCGGAGCGGACCGAGCGCAGAATGCGCCCGGGCAGGTGCCTCTCCGCGGCGTCCAGATCGGCGTCGGGAGAGCCCGAAAGCCAGCGCCGCGCCGCCTCCGCCACGGGCCCGATGACGAGCATCTCCAGCACGAAAAACGGGAGGGTGCGCGCTCCGGCGGAGCGCGTGTGCGCGGCGAGGGACGCGGCCAGCCTTTCCATCCTGCCCGCCTTTTCCTTCCGTATGTCCTCCCGGTACGCGGCCGCAAAGGGGGCGAACGCGGACGCGTGGATGAAACGCGCCTCGAGGATGTTCCGCCGCGTCCAGTCGAGGTATGAGCGGACGGTGCTTCCGACGAGCGCCTCGAGCCGGCCGCCGGAGGGGACCGAGGCGAGCATGTGATCGAGGAGCGCGCGCATGCAGCGCCCGTAGAGCGCCGCCGATACGCCGGCCATGTCGCCGAAGTGATGATAGATCGAGCCCACCGACACGCCCGAGCGCGCGCTGAGGAGCCTCACCGGGGCCTCGACCGACGAGGTCTCGCCGAAGAGCTCGAGCGCGCTGTCCAGCACCCTTTCGCGCGTCGAGTCCGAGCGCGCCTGCCGGGTCATGACCGCCCGGCCCCCGCGCAGAGCGACACGGCCTGTTCCCACACCGCGTCGTTGAACGCCCCGTCGAGCGCGATGGGAGCGAGCTGTGCCCGCGTGAAACGGTCGAAATAGGCCCCCGTAAGCCCTTCGTACGCAGGGTCAGTAACGAGCCGAACCGGCGCCGCCGCCCCGTCGGAGGGACGGAGGAACAGCTTCTTGATGAGCCCGAGCAGAATTCCCGCGACGCCCTTCATCTCGCCGAGCCCGGTATTGACCACGCCGGGATGGATGGCGTTGAGGGTGACGCCGGTATCCTTCCAGAGCTCGGCAAAGCGCATGGTCGCGATGAGGTTGAAAAGCTTCGTGGTGGCGTAGGTCTTCATACGGCTGAAGTTATCCCCGGCGGCGGTCGCCGCGCAATCCTTCATGCCGGCGATGTAGAGCCCCGCCGAGATCTGCACGACGCGCGCGCGGTGTGCCGCGAAAAGGTCCGCAAGGGCGCGGTTGATGATAAACGGCGCGAGATGGTTGACCATGAACGACTCTTCAAAGCCGTCGACGGTGAGCCTCTTTTCCGTCGGCCACAGCGCGGCGTTGTGCACGAACGCGTCGAATTCGCCCGCCTCGGCGCGGACCCTTTCCGCCGCCGCGGCGGCAGACGC
>CAZEAH010000586.1:0-2268 GCA_964510075.1 uncultured Leptospirales bacterium
GAGATCGACCGCGCGCGCAAGCTCGAGCGATTGCAGAAGCTCATCGACACGCAGAGGGCCATTTCGCGCGAGAAGCTCATTGCGCGTATCGACCGGGCCGAGGAGATCATCGTGGAGGGGCGAAGCAGGAAGTCCCCCGGCGAATACCGCGGCAGGACCTATCTCAACCATCCGGCCGTTCTGCCCGGCGGGCCGGCCGATGTGGGACGCAAGGTGCGCGTAATCATTAAAAACGTTCGGGGCTCGACGCTGTATGGGGAGCGCAGTGCCTAGGGCCGCCCTCGCGCTCGTCCTTGTCGCCGTGCTCTGCGCCCGCGCCGGCGCCGCCGCGCCCTCGGAAAAGGACTATCTGGCGAGGATACGCGCCCACGCCGAACGGGGCGAATCCGACAGACTGCGTTCCCTCGCCGCTGAGTTCTTCCGGTCCTATCCGAAGAGTGATTTCGTCGCCGATGTCCGGCTGTACGCGGCCGACGCCGAGGAGTCGCCGGCGGAAGCCATCCGGCAGTACCGCATTCTGCTGGACAAGTACCGCTACTTTAAGCACAGGGACCGCGCGGCGCTCGGCATCTGCCAGACCCTGTACCTCCTGGCGCGCTGGAGCGAACTGGAGGAGGAGAGCGCAAGGGCCGCCGGGCTCTTCCCGAAGAGCGAGCACGCCGCGCGCTTCCACCTGTACCGCGCCAAGGCGCTCATTCACCTCGAGCGCTACGACGAGGCCCGCGCGGAATGCCGCCGCGCGGCAGAGCTCGACCGCGAGTACGACGAACTGGCGGGCACGCTCCTGGTGCTTGCGTACGTCGAGAGAAAAACGACCGGCTACTCGCGCGCCTACCTTTTCTCGCTGAGAGAGCTTCTTACGGGATTTCCCGATGCTCCCTCGGCGCCCGGCGCGCTGTACCTGCTGGGACGCTTCTACGAGAACAGGGGCGATTACAATCGGGCCTACAGCGCGTACGCCGATCTCATGAAACGCTATCCGCGCGCCGTGGAAAGCGGCTTCGCCGCAGGAAGGATGGAAGAGGTAAAATCGCGCAATCCCGTGCCGGCGCTCTACCTTCCCGAAGACGCCGCCCTGCGGGAGGTCGATCCGCTCGACCTGCGTCCCGAGATGGAACAGGGTTCCGTCGACGAGGAGGCCTACGTGGCCTACGCCGTGGCGCTGGGGCCCTTCTCCTCGAAGGCCGAGGCCGAGAGCGTGCGGCGGATCATATCCGGCGAGTTTTCGCCCATACAGTCGGTCGCGGTGGCCGGCCGCCATCTCGTCTACGTGGGCCGCGCGCGCGACACCGACGCGGCCGCAGCGCTCAAGATCCGGCTTGCCGAGGAGTTCACGATGAACGGCACCATCGTGAGGATACGCAGGGACGAAAACCGGCGGTACATCTATGGAGACTGAGAATGGACGCGAAGCTCACCCCCATGCTGAAACAGTACCTCGAGATAAAGAAGAAATATCCCGGAGAGATCCTCTTCTTCCGCATGGGCGATTTTTATGAGATGTTTTTCGACGACGCGCACACCGCCGCGAAGGTGCTCAACATAGCGCTCACCTCGCGCCAGAACGACGTCCCCATGTGCGGGGTGCCCCATCATGCCGCCGAGAGCTATATCGCCCGCCTCATCAAAGCGGGGCACCGCGTGGCGATCTGCGAGCAGATGGAGGCGGTCCCCTCGTCGGGAACGGTGGTGCGCCGGGAGGTAACGCGCGTCATCACGCCCGGCACCCTGGTGGAGCAGAACCTGCTGCAGTCGGACCACAACAACTTTTTGGCCTCGGTCGTCGAAGGGCCCGAACGGGTCGCCTTCGCCTTCGTCGACATTTCGACAGGTGACTTCTATCTCTCGTCCATGGCGCGCTCCGCCGACATATACCGCGGCGAGCTCGCGCGATTCTCGCCGCGCGAGGCCATCTACCACGGCCTGGACGGCGCCGGAGACGCGGTTCTCGCCCACCTGAAAGCCCAGGGCATCCCGGTCAACAGGATAAACGAGTGGCTGTACGATACCGAGTACCTGTCCTCGGCCATCGCGGAGTCCTTCCGGCTCGCCGGCATAAAGGGCCTCGGCATAGAGGATCCCATCGAGATACTGGCGGCCGGCTCCATACTCGAATACCTGAAAGACACCCATAAAAAGGCCTTCGAGCACCTTAAGCCCCCCAGGCGGATCGCATCGTCCGACTACATGGCGCTCGACGAGGCGACCATCGCCAACCTCGAGCTGGTGCGCAACGCCCACGACGGAGGCCGCGAGCGCACCCTCTAC
>CAZEAH010000587.1:0-2266 GCA_964510075.1 uncultured Leptospirales bacterium
GTAAAGGGGTTGCCTTCCACCACCATGGTGCTGGCTCATGTCGTGAAAAACGAGCGCTCCATCGGCTATGTTGAGTACGCCTACCTCAACCCAGACGTTCGCGCGCTGCAGGTGGACGGAGCGGACGCCGCCTCGCTGCACGAAGGCAAGAGGGTCCGATATCCGCTGGTTCGCGAACTCTATTATTACGTCGACGAAGCCCGGTTTTCCGGCGAGATCAAAAAATTTATCGTCTTCGCGCTGAGCAGGGAGGGCCAGGAGGTAGCGCGCCGCGCCGGCTTCATCCCGGTCGCCCTGTCGCGCTAAACCCGCCATACTCCGCGCTCGAGCGCCGGTTTTTCAAAAAAACGAGAACCCGGCGCGCCGCGCTCCTGTCCAAAAGACGTCTCGAGTAAACCCAATCCTCACAGGAGCAGATTATGAGAACATACGCACGGGCGCTTTCCATCATCCTTGCCGCGGCGGTCGCGTTCGGCCCCGCGGTCCTTTCGGCGAAAACCGACGGCCCCAGGATTCAGCTTGCCATCCTGCTGGACACCTCGAGCAGCATGGACGGCCTGATCGACCAGGCAAAATCACAGCTCTGGAAGATCGTCAACGAAATGGCGCAGGCGCGCCGCGACGGGAAGGTCCCGCGCCTTGAGGTCGCGCTCTACGAGTACGGCAAGAGCAGCATCCCCGCCGGCGAGGGCTATCTGCGCATGGTCGTTCCCTTCACCGCCGACCTGGACCGCCTCTCCGAGGAGCTCTTCGCGCTTTCAACCAACGGCGGCGACGAATACTGCGGAAGGGTCATTCAGGCCGCCACGAAGGGCCTGGCCTGGAGCGGCGAATCGGCCGATCTCAAGGTCATATTCATAGCGGGGAACGAGCCGTTCTCGCAGGGCGAGGTCGACTACCGGGTAGCGGTGAAGGCCGCCGCCGCGAAGAACATCATCGTCAACACGATATACTGCGGCGACTACGACGAGGGAGTCCGCACCCACTGGCGCGACGGGGCCCTTCTCGCGCAGGGACGCTACATGCACATCAACCACAACGAGCGCGTCGCCTACATCGCCGCGCCGCAGGACGCCGAGATCAGCCAGCTCGGAAACGAGCTCAACCTCACCTACATACCGTACGGCGCACGCGGGATGGAGAAAAAGGAACGCCAGGCGGCGCAGGACAAGAACGCCGCGTCGATGAGCGAGGAGTCCGTCATCCAGCGTTCGGTCGCCAAGGCCTCGATGCTTTATTCCAACGCGGGCTGGGACCTGGTCGACGCGGTGCGTGAAGGAAAGGTGAAGCCCGAGGAATTAAAGAAGGACGAGCTTCCCGACCACATGCGCAAGATGAGCGCGACGGAGCGCAGGACGTATATCGAAGCACAGATGAAGAAGCGCGCGGAACTGCAGGCACGCATAGCAAAGCTCAGCCAGGAGCGGCGCGTCTATATCGAGAACGAGACGAAAAGGCTCGCCGGAAAGAACACCCTCGAAACGGCGATCATAAAGACGGTCCGCGAACAGGCGGGCGGGAAGAACTTCCGGTTCGAGTGAAAAGAGGTTTCGTTTCACAGGGGGTCATTGCGAGCCCCCGTCTCATCGGGGCGTGGCAATCTCATTCAGCAAGCGGTTTATTGCCTATAACCCGTTGCCCGTTGAGATCACCACGTCGGCCTGCGGCCACCTCGCGATGACATTTTTGAAAGTCTGAAGTTTACCACCACCGCGAGAAGGAGCGGAAACCTTTCCGCTCCTTCTCGCGTTCGGCGCGATTTTTCTCTTGCGTCCCGCGCTCCGGGCGGGTACGCTCGCCAGCCAGATACGACCATGAACAACCCAGCGGACAAGCACACCGTACTGCATCTGGCGGCCGACGCAGGCAGGCTCATACTGGAGAGCGGCGGCGAGACTCACCGCGTCGAGGAGACGATGAACGCGCTGTGCGCCTCGTACGGCTTTACCGATTGCGAAAGCTTCGTGACCCCGACGGGAATATTCCTCAGCGTCTCCGACGACGACGGCCGCACCCGGTCGATAATCAGGCGCATCACGCACCGTGCCATCGATCTTGATAAAATACTGCGCGCCGGCCGGCTCGCCGAATCGGTCATCACCAAGCAGCTCACCCCGCGGGAGGTGCGCGCCGAGCTGGCCCGCATCGAAAAGTCGCCGGGCTACCCCGCCTGGCTTACCGTCCCCGCGGCCGCCTTCTGCGCCGGCTTCTTCACCCTGCTCTTCGGCGGCGGCGCGGCCGACTTCGCCGTCGCGCTGTGCGCCGG
>CAZEAH010000588.1:0-2265 GCA_964510075.1 uncultured Leptospirales bacterium
ATGAGCGAAAAATCCGGCATGTCATACGACGATGCCAGGCGCGCGATAACCGCCGGCATTCCCGCGGGACGCATCGGCTCTCCGGATGAGTTCGGCGCGCTCGTCGCGTTCCTCGCCTCGGAACGGGCCGCGTATATCACGGGAGAGACCATCCTCATCGACGGCGGGGCGTACCGCGGACTGATGTGAGGAGATTCCGGCGACACGCCGCGTGAAAAACGGGCAGCCTGTCGGACCACCACCGCCTGAAGCAGTCATTATCGCAGGGTGAGGGATATTACCGGCGACCGAACCATACCGGAAAAACGCGCATTACGAAGTCTGTTCCTTCACAAGCGTCGATTCCTTCATCAGACAACTCAGTACCACATTTACGACGGCCAGCGCGATGAAGCCGATCATGAACGGAGTGAGCGTGATGGTGCTCTCCGCCCTGTTCGCGTCGGCCATGGCCTCGATGGTGACATGCCCCAGTATGGCCATAAGCGTGATGAAGATGGTGCCGGAAATCTGTCCGGAAAGAACGATCATCCCCTGCGAGGTAGACTCGTGGGCCGGATGGCTCACCTCGGCGGCGTACTGGTAGCCGATCGGGGCCGCCCCCATGAAGAAAAAGCCGAAAACTCCGCTGGCGGCGAGCAGCAGGGCGTAGGAGGACGCAAAGGTCAGCCCGGCAAGCCCCGGAATGAGGCCCAGCATGCAGATCACCAGAAAGAGTTTGCGTTTCATAAGCCTGTCCGAGAACATCGGAACGACAACGGCCCCCAGCACTCCCGCAACCATCATGAGAGCGCCGATGTCTCCCGCCTCGTGACCGCCGGCTTTATAGCCCTTGCCCGCGAGAATGAGGTCGACGAATGTGGTGATGGCGTTGAACATCCCGAATCCGATGAAGAAGATCAGCAGCAGAAAGATCATGTCGCGCTGACGGAAAAGGTGGCGCAGCCCGTCGAACATGCCGTGGCGTTCTTCGGCCGATTCGGCGTCGGGCGGTGAAGGGGGTTTATCCCTGGCGATAAGCATGAACAGCACGGCTGAAATGATCGAAACATACCCGTAAACCGTAAGCATCGATTTCATCGCCGGCAGGGTCAGTGCGGTGCTTCCCGCCGGTAAAAACATTTCGGCGATGGGACGCATGGCCGCCATGGCTATGATGATCCCGATAAACTGGAAAAGCGCGGTGACTCCCGAAGCCGTCGCACGTTGGTTGATGGGAAACCACTCGGCCGCTATCTTGGTGATGGCGTTCATGATGAAGGGCTGGGCCGCCGTCAGCGCGAACTGGGCCATACACACGGCGGTGTAACTTTCGCCTCCCACCCCGCGGAGATAGCCGAAAACACCGGTGAGCGCGGCGCCGATTCCAACACCCACGCGGATGCCATAGCGCCCGATGATGTACGACGCCGGCACGCTCATGACGAGGTAGACGAGCATGAACGACATGGAAAGCAGCACGATCCAGAAGGCGGAGACGCCGTACGGCGCCATGGCGTCCACCGTGACCGGCGCGAAGGTTATCCAGTCCAGTTGTATCACGCCGTTCAGCACGGCGAAAACGAGAAGAACCATCCAGCGGTACGGGTAAATCCTGTAGGTTTTCTGCGTATACAATCCTCCGTGTAGGTCCATGGCTCTCGTGCCGGCGGGACTCTGCGGGCGGGTGCGCGCAGGGGGGGGGGAGCCCTGTGGGGAAACGTCTCCTGAGTCATGCGTGCGCGGGATCATGCGGTGCCGGGCGGGAAAAGTCAATTCAAAAACAGTAAAGTGTAATAATACAGCTCTTCGGGGCGGATGCGGTGATCCCGCGCGCGAAAGGATCGTATGCGAAGCCGATAATGGAATGGTGTTTCGGTAGGCTGTTTATAGTTTATACATGAAGCCTGGTCCGCGCGATGATTTCGCCTTTCACCGAGTCGGGCAGATCGTCGAAGTACGCGCAGTAACCCGCTACGCGCACCACAAGCCCCGGGTGCGATCCCGGCTTCCGCCGGGCCTCCTCGAGCGTTGCCGGATCGAGCACGTTGAGCTGAATCTCCATCCCCCCCGATGCGAAGAAACCCCTTGCGAGCGCGGTTAAAACCGAAAGCCCGCGTTCCCCGGCCACCGTATGCGGGTCGAACCGCAGGTTGAGGGCGTACCCGTTGGGCGCAAGGTCGGACTCAATCCTGGCGACGGAGTTGAGGAGCGCCGTGGGGCCCAGGCGGTCGCGGCCCTGGGAGGGGTCGAGGCTGGCGGCGAAGGGCTCGCCCGAGCGTCTGC
>CAZEAH010000589.1:0-2264 GCA_964510075.1 uncultured Leptospirales bacterium
GGCTGAAATAGCGCCCGGCCAGGTGGAAGCTCTCCCGTCGGACCACGAGCCTTGCGACCAGCATGTGGGACGTGCAGTCGATGAAGATGCCGGGTATGCTCGAATTGGCCATCGGCGCCATGACGCTGTAAATGCGCTCGCCGTCCCTGACATGGGAGCGGGCGTATTGGAGCGAGAGCTCCGCGGCCGTTCCCGCCTTCGCGACGAGCCCCGTCCCGGTCAGCGCGGCACGTCCGCCCGGATCGCTCCTCTGCGCGGTGACGGACGACTCGGCATCCAGAAACTCGACGATTTTCGCCCGCAAAGCGAGCGCCGCCTGCTCGGAGCGGCTGGAGACCCCCCGGCTTGTTTTCTCGTATCGGCGCGCGTGAAGCTCCGCCGATTTGATACGCCGGCCGGTATACCGGAGGTAATATTTCTCGCGCGTGATGTAGGGCAGTTCCCGGTCGGCGCTCGCAGGGAGCAGTTTTTTCTGCGCCGAGAAAGATGCACCGGCGGCGATCCCCTTCATGGGGCGCAGTTCGGTTTCGAAAAAGACTCCCCTCTCCGGGTAGCGCTCCCCGATGGTCGACTGGTAGGGGGCATAGAAATCGGGGCGGGTGCGCTTGAACATAAGCGACAGCGAGAGCATCGGATGCGAGAACCGGGCCCCGCCGACAATGCCGTCGCCCGCGACGCGGTATTCATCCCGTTCCTCCCGCGACTTTCCGGTAGAGCTTCGCGCGTAATCGACGAACACGTCGATCCGTTCGTCGCGGTAGCGCAGGGCGGCGCCCGCCCCGCACGCGTCACGCGTTGAGGATACGACCCCGTCCGCGTCCTCCCTGTCCCAGTCGATCGGCCTTCCGTTCGCGGCGGCCAGGTCGGTGTACACGAAATACGGTTCGACCAGGAAAAGCCCGGACGCTATGAACGAAAGCATCATGCCGCCGGTGCGAATGACCGCCGGCTCGCTGTGGGTGCAGTCGCGCTCAAGCGAGCCCTGAACGGTGGAAAGCGATGAGGGGGTGCCCGAGGAATAATAATCCTCCTCCCCGAGGTACCGCGGGGCGACCGAATAGAAGGAGTGAAGCGCCAGAGATATGGACTCGGAGCCGGTCCGGTATGACGCCGCGAGACCGTTGAAGGCGAACGAGGGGTTGCCGCTTTTTACCGGGTAGAACACGCTCCTGTCGTCGCTCATGCCGCGGGCAGAGAAAATGTCGGGAGTATAGACCTGGGGTTTCCCGAGGACCAGCCCGCTTCCGAACCGGGCCGTGAAGTTGCCGGCCGCCAGGTACAGTCCCGGCGTAAGGTCCGCCAGGGCGAGGCACCAGGTGTAGCTTCGGCTTTCGTCAGCGTTGCGCACCAGGGTGAGGTTCAGGGAGCTTCGCTCGCTGAGGATAAGGCCCGACACCAGGCGGTAGAAGCGGCCGACGGAGCTCTCGTAATCGCGCGCGTCCTCACGGTATTCTCCGCGTAAGTACAGACCCGGGCTTTCCCCGGCGGGCGGCGTCTGCGTGAGGCCGAGCGCACAGATCAGCGCTATTCGGAGCATGCCGAGATTATCGTTTTTCTGAGGTGTTGCGGTATGTCTTTCATGCCAGCGATTTCTCTGATCAGCTCATCGCGTCCGAGCTCTCTCGCCCTGTCCGCGATCCTGATGGCGAGAGAGGCCGGAACACCGCGCGCCAGGAGCCGTGAAAAGAGTTCCTTCCTCTTTTCCTGCGAAGCGAACGGCTTTGAGGGAGGCGCGCCTCGTCCCCTGACATCATTCCGGCGCTCGCGTTCGGGTCGGCCCGGGTCCTCGGCCAGTCCCTCCACGTGGTCCATGAGCTCGACTATCTCCCGTTCTTCCATCCCGATCTGGCGGAGTGCATGGCGTGAAACGGAACCGATCATCTCCCGGTATTTCATGATCCGTTCCGGTATGCCCTCCCGGAGGACCGGTATTTCGTTCAGATCATCGATGCCGCAGGAGTTGATATCGACCCGTCGCATCGCGGAGGCCCGTCCGCGTTTCCGAAGCGGGGTTTCGTAGCGGATCCCATCGAACAGCGCGGGGGATGAAAGAACGGTCAGCGCCACCGTGTGGGTCGGCCCCAGATAGGCGTGCTGCCGGATGCCGTACGAAAGAATGACGCGCCCGAGGCTGAATACCACCGCGCCCGCGAAGCTCGATGTTTCGCGGGCGTAGCCGGCCCTTATGCCCAGACGGGGGATGAGGTTTGCCGAAACGGCCAGGCTGTTGATCGGACCGTAATGCTCGCGCGTGAGGTTCCATT
>CAZEAH010000590.1:0-2256 GCA_964510075.1 uncultured Leptospirales bacterium
ATTTTACCCGTGGCGAGTACGTATCCCCGGCATACGAGGCCGGTATACGAACAGGCGACACGATCGTCGGAATCAACGCAAAGAGAATCACATCGTTCCAGGACATCCAGAATTCGGTCGTCTTCTCCGACGGCCGTACGACGATGGTGAAAGTGCTCCGTGACGGGCGGGAGATCGAGTATACGGTAACGCCGAAGCGCTTTTCTGAAAAGGGCTATTATACACTGGGAGTGATGCCCTACGGCGAGCGCGTGCTCGTGGTGCGCAGCCTCGAGAAGGACGCGGCCGACGCCGCCGGTATACGGCAGTACGACGAGGTGAAGTCCATCGACGGCCGACGGGTCAAAACCCCGGCGGAATTCACGTCGTATATCCGCGCCAGCGCCGGCAGAGAGGTAAAGCTCCAGCTGGTGCGCGGCGGGAAGGAGATGGAGGTCTCCGTTACGCCGCGGCAGAGGGAGACGATCACTATTCGAGAGTTCGAGGATTCGCGCTTCAAAGGGGAGAAGATCGAGCTGTCCACCGACAAGCTGGACCTGGTCAAAAACGGGATCGCCCGCGGAAGCGTGAAGATCAACGGGGAGCGCGTGACATCCATCGCGGATTTTCAGAGGCGGCTTGAGCGAAGCGCCGGCAGAATGGTACGGCTCGAGACCGCCGGCGGAGTCTACACGGGGATCATTTCCTACGAAAAATTCGGGTTCATCGGCGTCGAAACCGGAATCGCGCCCGAGATGGTCCCGCTTCGCTTCGGTCTCGCCGACGGTTTCGTGAAATCGCTTGTCGATCCGTTCGACTTCATCGTGATGAACATCAAGGGGATAGGGATGCTTTTCGCCGGCGAGCTCGACGTGCGGCAGAACCTCTCGGGGCCCATCCGCATCGCCAAGATCGCCGGGGACACCGCGTACTACCGGGGCGTTTCGGCGTTCGTCATCCTCATGGCGAAGATATCGATCATCCTGATGGTGATGAACCTGCTTCCCATCCCCGCGGTGGACGGAAGCTTCATTCTCTTCTTTACCTACGAGGCCATAAAGGGGAGCCCCATAAACCAGAAGGTGCTGGAGAAGATCCAGTTTGTGGGAATCGCGCTCCTGATCATACTCGGCGTGTTCGTGATATTCAACGACCTGAGCTTCTTTCCGTTTTTCCAGAAGCTCTTCCAGTAGCAATGGCGGGCCCTCCGCGCTCGCGCGGCGCGCGGAGAGGCCATTCGTGCGGTACGGGTATTGAAGGTGAACGCTAAGAGAAAGAAGACGCGTCCCGTGAAGGTGCGCGGGCTGACGATAGGCGGCGGGGCTCCCGTATCGATCCAGTCCATGACGAACGTGCCGATAGAGGATGTCGGGGCGACCATCGCCCAGATCGAGCGCCTGCGCGCGGCGGGAGCGGAGCTCGTCCGCCTCGCGCTGCGGAATGAATCGTCCCTGGAGCACCTGAAAAAAAACCGCGCCGCGGTCGACATGCCGCTCTCGGCGGACGTGCACTTCAACCACCGCATCGCGCTCGGCGCGATCGAGGCGGGAATCGACAAGGTGCGCATCAACCCCGGCAATATCGGCGACGACGCGAAGGTGCGCGAGGTGGTGCGCGCCGCGAATGAGCGGTCGGTGCCCATACGGATCGGCGTGAACGGCGGCTCGATCGACCGCTCGCGCTACCCCGAGCTGAACGCCGAAAGCCTGGTCGCCTCGGCAATGGAGCACGTGCGCATCCTCGAGGACAACGGTTTCCACGATATTGTCGTTTCGATCAAGGCCTCGGACGTGCCGCTCACCGTAGAGGCGAACCGGCTCTTCGCGGCGACGGCGCCCTATCCTCTTCATGTCGGGCTTACCGAGGCCGGGTACGGCCTTTCGTGCGTGGTGCATAGCTCGGCGGCGATCGGCGCGCTCTTGCTCGACGGGCTGGGCGACACCATACGCGTGTCGATGACCGGCGATCCGGTGGAGGAGATCGCCATCGCACGGAAAATACTTGAGGCCGTGGGCCTTCGCGCGGCCCCCGTGCGCGTTATCGCATGCCCCACCTGCGGGCGCACGGACCCGTCGCTCGACCTGCTTTCGATCGCGCGGGAGGCGGAGGACGAAATACTCCGGCGCTTCGGGGAGGCTCTTGCGCGCTCGGGGCGTGGCATTGTGGTAGCCGTGATGGGCTGCGAGGTCAACGGGCCCGGGGAGGCGGCGCACGCCGACGCGGGAATAGCAGGGGGCCGCGGGGGGCATATGCTGCTCTTCGCGCGCGGAAAAAAGC
>CAZEAH010000591.1:0-2245 GCA_964510075.1 uncultured Leptospirales bacterium
GCTCAGGGTGGTCGACGCGGAGGGGCGGATGCTCCACGAGGGGACGCTTCTCGAGTATTCGCGCCCCCGGGAGGGAACCTACGAGTGGAGGCTTCCCGTAAAGGCGCCCCGGGCGAAAGGCATGCGCGTGTATCTTACGGGAGAGAGCAGGACTTTCGGCGAATGGCCCGCCATTCGAAGAGAGGCCGCGCTGCATAAATACGTTCCTCTGCGTATCGAGATACGGTTCTCGCGCACCGCGCTCGAGGGGCGCGCTGTCGCGGACGATCTCGCTCGGTTCGAGTTCGCCCGCGCCGTCGAAACGACCGTGGCGGGGACGCGAGTGGTAACGATTGCCGATATCGAAGAAATCTTTTCCCGGACCGACCGCTATCCCTTTCTTATTGAGAAATGCCGTATCGGCGTCGCGCCCGATACCTTCATTCGGCTCGGCGTGCTGAAGGCGCTCCGGAGGGAATTATACGAATTGCTCTGCGCTCATTACGAGGCCGGGCGCGACCGCCGGGATGCCGAACGAAAGACGGCGGTGCTTGCCGAAATGGCCGCCATTCGCGATTCATCAACGGCCGATGAACGCCTGTACCTCGAATACGCCGACCTGGAGACGGTTGAACGCGCCGATTTCAGGGTGATCGATTTCGAATCCGTAACGCCTACCACGCCTCCGCGCCCCCGGGATGTCGTGCTTCTGCCGCTCTTCGTCTCTGAGGGGAGGCTTCCCTCCATGCGGGACGCAATCGCCTCTCTCGTGTCGAGGGGATTCCGAACGTACATGATACCGACATACGGGTGGATCGACTTTCTCCGCGGCTTCCGCGACGTGGAGATCTTCGGCGGGCCGTACCTGTATATGGTAAACTCCTTCTCGTACGCGGCGATAAGGCGTGCCGGAGTGGGCCTCTTCGTCGTCTCGCCCGACATGGTCGGCGAACGCGTCGTGACGCGCGCCTACCGGGGGTGCCTCGAGGTGCGAACGTACAGAAGGGAGCTCATGGCGACGCGCCTCAGGCTTCCCGAGGAGTGTTATCGCGGCGCGGGCACGGCGGTGCGCGTTCTTCACCGCGAGGAGTACGACGTCGTATACCAGGACGATAAATGATTGACCGGAGGGCGTCCCCGTACCATTCTCGGGGAGGGGATTATGGGCGATGAAAGTGGCCAGCTTTAACGCGAACTCGATCCGGGCGCGGCTTCCCGTCCTTCTGGGGTGGCTCGCGACCCACTCTCCCGACGTGCTCTGCGTTCAGGAGACCAAGGTGCGCGACGAGGACTTCCCCGCGGGCGATATCGAATCTGCCGGTTATCATGCGGCGTACAGAGGAGAAAAGTCGTATAACGGAGTCGCCATCATCAGCAGACTGCCTTTTGATGAAGTGATATACGGATTCGACGGATCGGGAGGCGACGAAGGGTCGCGCCTCATCGTCGGCGTGGTCGCCGGGGTGCCGGTCGTCAACACCTACGTTCCCCAGGGGACGGATCCCTCGTCTGAGAAGTTCGCGTACAAACTCGGATGGTTCGAGCGGCTTCGCGCGTTCTTCGATGAACGCTTCTCGCCTGACAAACCGCTCCTCTGGGCCGGCGATTTCAACGTGGCGCCCGAACCGATCGACGTGCACGATCCGAAGCGCCTGCTGGGCCATGTGGGGTTCCACCCCGACGAGCACAGGGCGCTCGCGCGGGTCAGGGAGTGGGGATTCGTCGACGTTTTCCGGAAGCACCGCCCGGGGCCGAACGAGTACACCTTCTGGGATTACCGTGTCCGCGATTCTTTTGCGCGCGGGCTGGGGTGGAGGGTCGACCACATCTGGGCGACGGCGCCGCTTGCGGAACGTTCCGTCGGCGCGGGAATCGATACGGCACCGCGCCGTGCGGAGCGCCCCTCCGACCACACCTTCATTTACGCGGAATTCGTGGGGTGGGAAGAAACGGGCGCGGGGAGGAGTCGCCCGTGATGGAGTCCCGCGAAATGAGCGAACGGCGCAGGAGCGAGCTCGCGTCCCTCGCGTCGGCCGTCTTTATCTGCATGCCCGTGAGGCGCTTCGACGACTCGGTGTTCGCGCTGATCGAAAGGTACCGGTTCAATATCGAGGTCGGAATCGACCACTACGCGCTGGACCGCTTCCCCCGGGAGCACTTCAACGTTCTGGCGCGAAGGCTTTCCGGCCTCGGAATCGCGACCACGGTCCACGCGCCCTTCCACGAGCTCTTTCCCGGCGCGCCCGACCGCCTGGTGCGGGAGGCC
>CAZEAH010000592.1:0-2243 GCA_964510075.1 uncultured Leptospirales bacterium
GCGGCCACCAACAAAAACCTTCTGGTTGAGGTTAGCGAAGGGAGGTTTAGAGGCGATCTGTATTACCGGTTGAACGTCATGAATATCTCACTGCCGCCCCTGACTGAGCGCAGAGAGGATATTCCGCTGCTTATAAAGCATTTCATCAAAAAATTTAACACAATAAAAGGGAAGGATGTGGAAGGAGTGTCGGATGAGGTGATGAATATTCTTATGGAATACGAATACCCAGGAAATATCCGTGAGCTTGAAAACATCATTGAACACGCTTTTGCGCTGTGCAAGGAGTCCTATATACAGTCAAGCCACCTGCCGGTTCGTTTCAGGTCCGCGGATCATCGTAACTCTATCGGTGGTTTTATTACGCTTGAAGACGTCGAGCGCCATTTCATACTGATGGCGCTCGAGAGGCATGGTTCGAACAAAAGTAAAGCTGCCCGGGAACTCGGCATTGATCCTTCCACACTATGGCGTAAAATGAAAAAATATGGGATTGGTTAGCATTGCATATTGCAACATCGTTAATGAATAAATAATGCATTATGCAATGCCGCCTCTGATAGACCTCGAATAATTTCAAATTTGCATCGATTTTATCGCTCCATCGGTCATTATGATTTTTATTAAGGGCGTTAAATTACCGATTCCAAGCAAAAAATAGTAAAGATGTCATCATTTCACACCACCCTGGCACAATAAAATAAATTATAACGCTTTCCGGCACGAAAAATGCTTCACAGTGTGCATGGAAGCTTTACGTGTGGCAATACCGATATTCAATGGCCGTGTGTCGCCATTGCTCGATGTCGCCGGATCGTTTATATATGCCGATATCGAGAGCGGTAAAGTCGGTGACAGGCACGTGATCAAAGTGCCGGGGAATTCATCGCTGGCGCGCATAAACCTTCTTAAAGAAAAGGGCGTGTCGCTTCTTATCTGCAGTGCGGTCAGCAGGGAATGCGCGTGCGCGGTGGCGCGAATGGGAATAACAATTCTTCCGGGTATTATTGGGGAGGTTGACGAAGTCCTCAATGCGTTTGCGAACGATGTGCTCGATTCTGAACATTTTGCCATGCCCGGTTGTTGCGGAAGATTCAGGTCCGGCAGAGGGGGTTGTTCGTTACGGCGCGGCAAAACGCAACAGGATAATACATGAGGGATAATGAGTATGAAGATTGCGATAAGCGCGGAATCGGATAAGATATCGGGGTCGGTTGATACAAGGTTCGGAAGGGCGAAGGGTTTTATCATTCACGACACCGATACCGGGACTAACACGTATGTGGATAACGCGCAGAATCTGGAGAGCGCACAGGGAGCAGGCATTCAATCGGCAAAGGCCGTAATAAACGCGGGAGCAAAAGCACTGGTTACCGGAAATGTCGGCCCGAAAGCATACTCCGTGCTGCAGGCGGCCAATGTGGAGGTGTATATCGGGGCGGAGGGGCGAGTGAAGGATGCCCTGGAGGATTTTAAAAACGGTAAGCTGCGAAAGGCAGATGGCGCCAACGTTGAAAGCCACTGGTAGCGAATGTCACTCTGCCAAGAATATTGGAGGGGGATATGGTTACGGAGAAGCTGGGACTTGCAGGGTTTGATGGGTACGCAAAAATGTCGCTGTTGGATGCGGACAGAAAAGTCCGAGAAGTGCTGGCGGGAAGGCTGGACGATCTACTCGGCAAAGTGCATGAATGCTCGGTGAAGGCGCGTAACGACGGCCGTGAAAAACTGCTTTCTGAGATTGATACGTTTGAGAGAAGGCTCACTCGTCTCAGGGAAATGACCGTTTTCCATGAAGGTTCATATGTACCTCCATACATGAAGCAGGGGATAGCAAGGGTTGACACAAAGTCTCTCAATGAGATAGACGGCCGACTCGAGGCGTTGATCGATGAAGCGTATGGCATGATTTCGGACCTGAGTTGCGCGGAGAAAGACCTGAAAGTCATAGCTAAACTGAGTGCTATAAGCGGAACTCTGCGAAATTACGAGTCCGAACTGAATGTCCGGAGCATGATGCTCAAGCAGGAACTCAAGCATTGAGGCGAGGGTAATCAATCGGCCGCTATTACCCGGTGAAAGATTTTCGAATCGTTCCAGACCACTGGACAGCGGCTCAACCCTGTACCCTGTCGGCTTCGGTAGGCTGCATCCGGGGATCGAGTGTTCAGTCCGGTCCCCTGTTTTTTAATTAAGGGAACCTCTAAAAATTAAAACTTTTAGCAATATCAGAAATCGTAACC
>CAZEAH010000593.1:0-2242 GCA_964510075.1 uncultured Leptospirales bacterium
GGATGCGGCCGCGCAGCCGTTCGGCGACGGCGTTATCGTACACCTGCGCGCAGTCCATCCGCGCCCCCTCGGCCGTCCGTGCTATGGCGTCCGCGTCGCCGCCGGTGAAGACTCCGACGCGCAGAACGCCCGTCCCGTCCAGTACGCGCGAGAGCTCGCGCGCGCGATCGGGGCTTACGTAACGCGGCGAGGCCGGGTGGAACACAAAGCCCGCGGCCGAGAGCGGAAATTCAGCGGCCGCTGCAAGGTCTTCCTCGCG
Source organism: uncultured Leptospirales bacterium (assembly GCA_964510075.1). GTDB lineage: Bacteria > Spirochaetota > UBA4802 > UBA4802 > UBA5368 > MVZN01. The sequence continues at coordinate 260 of CAZEAH010000593.1, forward strand.
CGTGAAGCCGCAGAGCTTAACAAACACGGTCCATCTCCCCGATCAGCTTTTCAGGGTCGGCGGCGCGCATGAGGGCCGTTCCGACAAGGAAAACGCGTGCGCCCGTATGTTCCCGCGCGCGGCGCACATCGTCGGCCGATTCGATACCGCTCGCGCATACGCGCGTTATGCCATCGGGAACGGCGCACAGCGTGGCGAAGGCGGTTTCGCGTTCCATTCGCAGCGTGACGAGGTCGCGCGTGTTCACCATGAGTACCTGCGGCGAGAGCGCAAGCGCTCCGTCGAGCTCTCGCCGATCGTGCACCTCGACGAGCGGCGCAATCCCGGCGTCCAGGGCGTGCCGGTAGAGCGAGGCCAGATCGCGTCGGGAGAGCATGCGCGCTATGAGGAGCACGAGATCGGCGCCGAGAGCGGCGGCCAGGTCGATCTGCTCCGGGAAGCGTATAAATTCCTTGCAGAGCACCGGTGTCTTCACGGCGCCCGCGGCGGCGGCCAGGTCGTCCCACGAGCCGCCGAAGTACGTTCGGTCCGTAAGCACGCTCACCGCGAGCGCGCCGGCCCTTTCGTAGCGCGATGCGATCGAGGCGGCATCCCCGCCCGCTATCGCGCCGACGGAGGGCGAGGACCTTTTGACCTCGGCGATGATTCCGGTCTTCCCGGCGAGCGCCGAGGCGCCTTCAAACGTCCTTGAGCGCGGCGGCACGGCCCTCAGGCGCTGTCGGATATCGGCTAGCTCGCGGCGCTTGAGCGCCGGCATGTGCGAGAGATTGAAACCGTCAGTGCGCATTCCCGTTGTCCCTCAGGGCCGAAAGCGTCGCCATCACGGCGCCGCCGTGAATCGCCTCGAGCGCGGCGGCATAATGGCTTTCAATCTCGCCTCCGTCGCGATGGGCGAAGAGAGCAAGCGCGGCGTTGAGCGCAATGAGCCTGCCGAGCGGCGTGGGCGAGGGCGATTCGATGGTTTCGATGAAGCGCTCCGCGTTTTCTGCCGCCGAGAGGTTCCGGGGGAGCGTTTTTGCCTCGGCGGCGGTTATGAAGCGGGACGGATCGATCGTAAAGGAACGCACCCGGCGGCCGCTTACCACGCGCACCTCGGTGGGGGCGACGGGTGAAACCTCGTCCATGCCTCCCTCGGCCGAGTAGATAACGGCGCAGTCGTACTTGAGCTCCGCGGCCACGCCGGCGTAGAGCGGCAACACGGCGGGGTGGAACACGCCGATCGCCTGACGCGGCGGGGCGGCCGGGTTGGTGAGGGGGCCCAGGTAGTTGAAGATGGTGCGCACCCCCAGCGCCTTCCGCACGGCGCCCGCGTGGCGCATGGCCGGGTGGTAATTGGGCGCGAAGAGGAAGACGAAGCGGCGCTTTCTGAAATACTCGGCCGCCTCCGCTCCAATGAGCCCTATGGGCACGCCGAGCGCCTCCAGGAAGTCGGCCGAGCCGCTCCTGCTGGACACCGAACGGTTTCCGTGCTTGGCCACCGGCACGCCGAGCGAGGCCAGCGTGAGAGCGACGGCGCTCGACACGTTGAACGAGCCAGAATTGTCGCCGCCGGTCCCGCAGGTGTCGAAGATGGCGCTGTCGTCGAGCTCCAGCGGCGAGGCGAAGGCGCGCATGGAGCGCACCGCGCCGAGGATCTCCTCCGGCGTCTCGCGCCGCACCTTGAGGGCCACCACCGCGGCCGCCATCTCGATCTCCGAAACCGCCCCCTGAAAGATGGCGTTGAACAGTCCTTCGCTCTCAAGGGCCGAGAGGGTCCCCCCCTCCGAAAGCGTCCGTATTTCGCGTATCGCGCTCATATGCACCCTCCGATAAAATTTCCAAGTATGGTCAGACCGTGTTCGGTCAGGTACGACTCGGGATGAAACTGCACCCCCCAGGCCCGCCGGGTGCGGTGACGCACCGCCATGATTTCGCCGTCCGAGGCGCGCGCCGTCACCTCCAGTCAGTCGGGAAGAGAATCCTCCATGGCGGCCAGGCTGTGGT
>CAZEAH010000594.1:0-2235 GCA_964510075.1 uncultured Leptospirales bacterium
GTCGTAGCCCTTCAGGGTCCCGTCGCCGTCCATGCTGGTCGGCAGGAGCGTCCCCGCGCCGAGGTCGCGGCAGCGGCGGGCCCATTCGATCGCGTCAAGGCCCACGGGTCTGGTGCCGCCGGAGACCACCAGTTCGAAGCCTGAAGGCATGGCGTTGTTGCGCCGGGCGTCGATTGCGACGGTAACGCGCTCGGGGCCGTACGTCTTCGCCGCGCTGCGAACGAGCTCCGGGTCCTTCACCGCGGCGCTGTTCATCGATACTTTCGCCGCTCCCGCATCGAGCACAAGCTCGATGTCCTCCAGAGAATTGATGCCGCCGCCCATGGTGAGCGGTATGCCGATTACGGCCGAAACCTGACGCACCCACTCGAGCCGTGTCTTGCGGTTCTCGAGCGTCGCGGCGATGTCGAGCATGGCGAGCTCGTCGGCTCCCTCTCTCTGGTAAAAGCGCGCGTTCTCCACCGGATCGCCCGCGTCGCGGATATTTACGAAGTTGACGCCCTTGACGACGCGCCCTTCCTTCATGTCGAGGCAGGGCATGATTTTAATCGTATCCATTGCCGTTCTCCGCTTATTGAAGTGGCGCTCGTATCGCACGCGGCATGTGCATGTGTAATTCATCCATCAGAAACAGGCAAGAGAAATACGCGGCGGATATAAAAGACCGGGGACGGCCGTACGCGGCCGGTTCGGCATGCGTTCCGGTACGCTCCGGCAAAAGGAAACCGCCGGACGGGCCCGGCGGTTTCCGTAAGCATCTTCGATTCGATGGGGTTACGGGTGGTTCGTAAACTTATCGCCCAGAGTGCCCTTGTGGCAGAGGGCGCAGTCCATCTTCGTCTTGACGCCGTGTTCCATCTTTACTTCGTGACATTTGAAGCAGTATTTCGCGTGATCGCCCAGCCCGCCGAATTTGAATTTCCCGGCGAGGTTGGCGTTAAGTATTTCCGCGGTTTTCTTCGCCACATCCGCCGTCACCCTTGCGCAGCGCTCGGAGCGCTCGTCCGAGTCCATGGTGAAACCGGACTTCTTGGCCCACCGTGCGAGAGTGGAATGGCACAGGACGCTCCCGGTTTCGGACGACGGTATGGGCTTTGTGGGCTTGTTCTGTTTGGCGGGCTTGTAGAGGGGCAGCCTGGTTTTTTCGTACCAGACGTAGAGCTCGGATATAAGGTCCTTTCTCGGGCCTTCCTTGCCGAGCTTGCCTCCCTTTCCGGTGGTGAGAAGTCCGATTGCGCACGCCGCGCCGTTCAGCGCGCCGCACAGTGAACCGAAGTCCTCTATGCCCCCCTGAAAGCATATGAACATTTCATAGGGGAACTTGTAGCCAAGCTGGCCCACAATGGCGTTGAACACGCCGTATCCGCATCGTCCGGTCCAGAATCCCTCGTAGCCGAGCACGGCGGTTTTGTTGGGGTCGAGCCTTTTGTAGGTCCACGGGTGTTGCGGGAATTCCTGGGCGTAGCCGCTGAGACCTCCCAGAAGCGAAGCCCCGACCACCGATACGCCGACGACCGAACCGCCTACAAGCAGATCTTTCCGCGTCAGGTCCTTGTCCATGCGATCCTCCTGAATGGTTTCGTTTTGATACTGAGTGATGTCGATTAAGACTATCTTGAACGGGAAGACCCCGATAAGATTCACCGCGCAATCACATCAAGAGATAAATGGAAGAGACATGTACGCCGACACCGCGAACGATCGATCGATACGAGTAACGAAATGGGAGTGAAGCGGTTACGGCGGTCGGCCGGGGCGGGGCCGGCGCGCGGTACGCACGAAACCAGTCACTCCGGAAAGAAATCCCTGAACTGAATCAATACTACCCTTCCGCCCGGACTGTGTCAACCAATATACGATACACTGAAAAATATTTCCTTATCGGAAATGGTTATCATTACGAAGTGCGCGGCGGACAGGATTATTTCTGGAATACCGCGGGAAAACGAGGTACTGATTGTACAAGGTTACTGCGATGCGGCCCGGTATGGGCGAATTGTCACGCGGCATTTTTGCGTACGGGATCATCCCATGAATCTGAAATGGACGCTCTATGCGCTTGCGGGAATACTACTTCTCGCGGTGTGCTATTGTATTGTCGGTGCGCTGTTTGACGCGAATCGCGCAGAAAGGCTCTGGAGCGAGATAAAGGCCTCCGCGGACGGGGTGCGCTTTGCGGTCTTCGACCCGCGGGCGGCCGCGGAACCGGTCCGGAGATACCACCGGGCGGCGGTC
>CAZEAH010000595.1:0-2229 GCA_964510075.1 uncultured Leptospirales bacterium
GCCCATCCGGATTTCAGGGAGGATCTCATAAAGGCCGCGGAAGAGAACAAAATCTGGAGCAGGTCGAACAAGCGTTAGGACGTTTCGAACCGGTGCGTACCGCCGATGGCCCCCGAGCATCGCGCATCGGGCAGGAATGTCGGATCTCGGAGTGGGCGAGAATTGCCGGGGGTATCCCGGCGATTCTTTTTTCGCCTGTCGGGTAAAATTCGTTGACATTATTTGGCATACAAATTATTTGTATGCCAAATATAAACGGAGAGCCCGTATGCCGGGAAGAGACCGTCACATTTACCGTATCCTCACCGCCGCCCACCTGCTTAAGAACCACCTTGCGCGGTCCTTCAGGGAGAGCGGTGTGCGTATCACTCCCTCCCACTCGGCCATGCTCTTCATGCTGGAGGGGAACGGCCCCCTCTCGCCGAGCGCGCTCGGTGAGATGCTCCGCGTGGATAATTCGACCGTAACGGGGCTCGTCGACCGGCTCGAAGCGGCGGGTTTCGTGCGTCGGGACGCGGACCCGGAAGACCGACGCAGGTGGAGCATTTCCATCACCCCCGAAGGGCGTAAAGAGGCGGCAAAGGCGCTGACGGTGATAAAGGCCGTTAACGCGCGGGTTGAAGAGGGCTTCAGCGGAGCGGAGATGCGTGTTCTGCACGCCGTACTGGAAAAGTTCGGGGAGAAGTTCACATGATGCGGGCGCAGAGCGCCGCGGGCGCGGAAAGCGGAGAACGCGTGTTCGAAACGTACCGCGGAGTGGTGTATCCGTGGGAATGCGATCACATGGGGCACATGAACGTCCGTTATTACCAGGCGTGCTTCGATGAGGCCACCTGGCAGCTTTTCGGCATGCTGGGGCTCACGCCGGAGTATCTGAGGCGGGAGGGGCGGGGAATGGCCGCCGTGGAACAGCACACGCGCTACCTGAAAGAGGCGCTGCCGGGAGACCTGATCGGCATGCGCTCGCGCGTGCGCGCGCTCACCGCGAAGAGCATAACGTTTACGCATGTTCTGCTGAACAGCGGCACCGGGGAGGCGCTCGCCGAGACCACCTTCACCGGCGTGCATCTGGATACCGCCACACGAAGGAGCCGTGCCTTTGACCTCGGACTCCTCGCCTCGATGAGGGAAATGTCGGGACTTGCCGGGATGGCTCCGTACGGGGACGATGCATAATGGAGGATCTATGGATACAGGAGAAGCCCTTGATTTCTGCGCTCGCTGGCTTCCGGCATGGACCGGGAACAGGCCCGATGCGCTCTTGGATTTCTACGCGCCGGACGCCGTGTATTCCGATCCGGCCTGCCGTGCGGGCCTGGGCGGGCGCGCCTCTCTTGCCGCCCATTTTGCGAAGCTCCTCGCCCGAAATCCCGAATGGCGCTGGGAGGCCGTCGAGGTGTTTCCGCATCCGCAGGGGTTCACCCTGAAATGGAAGGCCTTCATCCCGGTCGGGACCGAGACCGTTACCGAATACGGTATGGATATCGTCGAGCTTCGTGACGGGCTTATTACCCGCAATGAGGTCTACTTCGACCGGACCGCCCTCCTCGAAGCGCTCCGCGCCGCGCGCCGGCCGCATTATCGTTGACATGCGCCCGCCGGCATGGTACCAGTGATGACATGAAAGTCCTCGTCACCGGCGCGTCCGGCTTCCTCGGCACGAACATCGTGCACGAATGCCTGAAGAAAAAGCACACGGTCCGGGCCTTCTCCCTTCCGGGCTCGGAAACATCGTATATCGAACGAAAGGGCGTCGAGCTTGTTTTCGGCGATGTGGCCGACGCGGACGCAGTGGCGCGTGTCATGAAAGGCGTCGACGCGGTGATGCACGTCGCCGGCGACACGAGCTTCTGGAAGAAACGCTTCGAGCGCCAGCGCAGGACCAACGTGGAGGGCGTACGCGCCGTTATGGAGGCGGCGCTTGCGGCGAAGGTAAAGCGCGTCGTCCACACCAGCACCGTCGATTCGCTCGGCTACAATCCGGAGGGCCTTGCCGACGAGACCTGGAGCGCGTACAATTACGCCGGCACCGGCTACAATTACGCCGACACCAAGCGCGAGGGCGAACGGCTTGCCCTCTCGTACGTCGCGAAGGGGCTTAAGGTCGTGGTGATAAATCCCGGCAGCATGATCGGCCCCTACGACCACACCCTGCAGTTCGGGCGCCTCTTTATGGACCTTCGCGACGGGAAGGTGCCCGCGGTGCTCCCCGGCGGCGCGCCCGGGGCG
>CAZEAH010000596.1:0-2225 GCA_964510075.1 uncultured Leptospirales bacterium
GCCTTAAAAGGCCGTGCGCGCGTCAGCGCGGCAGCCGGACAGTTAATACAGAAAAAAGCGCCCGTGTCAATCACAAGCGGCCGGCATCATGAATTATTTTACCGAGAGTCCGCGACGCGGCGCTACGATACGGCAGCCGGCCTCCGTCGAGGCATACCGGGACGTTCCCCGTCCGTGCTTCTCCTCCCGGCTCCGGAAAAATATATTGACTACTATATGCGCGTTTAGTATATTGTACCCGTCGGCTTCCGGGGCGCGCCGCCGCGCGGACCGTTCCGGGCGGCGCATCCACAGACCGCGACACTGCTCGAGGCGCACCATGGCTGAACTTCGCATCGGAACATCCGGCTACGACTATCTCGACTGGAGGGAAAGCTTCTATCCCGCCGGCACCGACCGCCGCGACTTTCTGGCCTTCTACGGAACGCGCTTCTCGACCCTGGAGCTCAACTTCAGCTACTACCGCGTTCCCGATGCCCGGCAGATCGCCGGCATGCTGTCCAAGAGCCCGCCGACCATGGATTTTTCCATAAAAGCGCACGAATCGCTCACCCACCGGGTCGACGCCGCGGCCTGGAAGGACGCGCTCGCGGCCTACCGCAAAGGCATCGAGCCGCTTGCCGAATCGGGACGCCTGGCCGCGGTGCTCCTGCAGTTTCCGTTCAGCTTCCACTACACTCCCGACAACCGGCGTTACCTGGACCGCCTGCTGGCGGAGATGAAGGGCCTGCCGCTGGTCGTGGAGTTCCGCACGGCCGAGTGGCAGAACAACCGGGTGTTCGACGCCCTGCGCACGCGCTCCGTCGCCGTGTGCTCGGTGGACGAGCCTCGCCTGAAGGGCCTGCCGCCGCCGCTGGACATCGTCACCGCGCCGCTCGCCTACGTGCGCTTCCACGGGCGCAACGACGCGGCATGGTGGGGGTCGGACGCGGCCGCGCGCTTCGACTATCTGTACGGCGCCGGCGAGCTCCAGGGATGGGTGGACCGCATTCGGGGGATGATGGCCTCCGCGGAGAAAGTGCGCGTCTACTTCAACAACCACCGGCGCGGCCAGGCCCCGGCGAACGCCCTGCTCCTCAAACAGCTCTTCGCCGCCGAGGGCATAGAGGCGCGCTGAGCACGGCCCGCCGGAGAGGCTTTATGGAACGCCAGGTGGTCCATCTCAACGTGGCGCACTTCATGGCGGCGGTCGAGGAACTCCTCGATACGTCGCTCCGGGGGCGTCCCTTCGTCATCGCGCCCGAGGGCGCCGAGCGCGCCGTGGCCGTGGAGGTCTCCCGCGCGGCCTTCAACGAGGGGCTTCGCCGGGGCATGCCGCTCGCTCAGGCGCGGCGCGCGCTTCCCGGCCTGCGCGTGCTTCCCGTCCGCGAGGCGCTGTACCGCAGGGCGGGCGCGGCCCTGTACGAGATCGCCGCGGGCTTCTCGCCCGTTCTCGAATGCCCGGGCGGCGGGCACCTCTTCGTCGACATCACCGGAACGCGCCGGCTCTTCGGGCATCCGGTGGACTGCGCGGCGCGCCTGCGCGAGGAGGCGGTGCGGCGCGCGGGCCTGCGGCCGGTGGCCGGGCTCGCCGTCAACCGGCTCGTGTCGAAGATAGGGACCCGGGTGGTCAAACCGGACGGCTTCGTGGTGATAGGCCCCGGGGACGAGCCGGGCTTCCTGCGCCACCAGGAGGTTTCGCTGGTGCCGGGGGTCGGCGCGAAGATCCTGGAGCGGCTGGGGCTTCTCGGCATACGCGAGATCGGCGAGCTGGCCTCCCTCTCCGACGCCGACGCCACGGCCTTCCTCGGCCGCCACGGGCCCCTGCTTCGCGACCGCGCGCGCGGCATCGACACGGCGCCGCCCTCAGTCAGCGGGAGCGGCGAACGGAGCGTCCGCGCCTCGCACCTGTTCGACACCGACACCGCCGACGCGGCCGAGATCGAGGCGGCCCTGCGCGGCATCGTCGAGGACGCGGGGGTGATGCTTCGCTCCGACGGCCTCGCCGCGCGTTCGGTGGAGGTGGCCCTCGCCTACTCCGACCTGATCCGCGCCCGGGGCTCGGCGACGCTTCCGGCGCCGTCATGGCGCGACGCGGAGCTCTTCGCGGCCGCCCGCGCGGCGCTCCACCGGGGGATGACGCGCAGGGTCCGCGTGCGGCGCGTCGCCGTCGTGTTTTCGCGCATGGTCCCCGCCGCGCGTCAGGCCGAGCTCTTCGCCCCGCCCGGCGCCGCGAAGGGCGAGGC
>CAZEAH010000597.1:0-2222 GCA_964510075.1 uncultured Leptospirales bacterium
GCGTAGTAGTCCATGCCGTCGATGATGAGCCCCTTGAGGCCCGCCCCGTAATACTGCGAGTCGTACCGGCTCTTGGTGCCCGCCTCCTCGTCCTGCCGGTCCATCTGCACCAGGGCCAGCAGATACGCGGTCTGGTTGACGAAGCCGCGTTCGATGGTGCCGCCCACGAAAACGCGCTTGGCCCCGTCGGAGATGTCCTTGCCCGAAAGCCCGTAGGGGTTCTGGTCCTTGGCGAGAAGCCCGGTGTACACGCCGAAGGCCTTTATGTCCACAACGCGGCTGTAAAGGTTCAGTTCGGCCCCGTCGCCGCGCCCGTTGAAGGCCAGGCCCGTGCCGAGGATGAAGTACTTGCGCCCCGCCGCGAAGCGCAGAAGGCCCGAGGGAGTGGCCATCTGTATGAAGGCGAGGTCGAGGTCGATGGTGTTCTCGCTTTCGGGCTTGGCGCGGTTTTTTTCCATAAGTCCCGTCAGGTACACGTCCTTTCCGCGGACGTGGATGAAGCTGTTTTTCCACAGCGTGCTCTGCATCCAGAGCCGCAGGGTGGTCACCGAAGTGGTAAGCGCGGTTTCGCTCCCCTTGCGCTCGTCGATGATTACAGGCGTTATCCATCCTCCATATGAAAGCGTAAAGGGCTTCCACTCGCCGGGGGTCGGCCGCATCTGCGGGTCGGCGTTGAGGTCATAAGAGAGGTCGTCGCCCACAAGCCCGGCGCCGGTCTGTGCGAAGAGCGCGCCGGCGGAGAACATGATTGCCAGAACGAGCGTTACCGAAAGGCGCGTGGCGTATCTCATTTTTCAGCCCCCGCACGCTCGGCCATTCTGGCCACTATTTCCATAAGCTCCGCTCCGGAAAGCACGTCCCATTCGCTTTTATCGGCGGGCATTATGCCGTTCGCCCCGCAGGCCGTTACGGCGTAGCGCTCGTTTTTAAAGATGGAGTACATGATCGAATCGCCGAGCTTCAGGTAGCGCGCCGCCATGTAGGCGGCCGTGCGCCGGCGCAGCGGATCGCCCTCGGCGTAGGACGTATCGGGAAACACGCCCTCTTTTACAAGGTACTGCTTTCCGGCGTCGAAATTTTTGGGCTTCTGCCCCATGGTGAGCGCGAAAAGCTTCACCGCGTCGCCCACCGTGGCAACCGGCCGGTCGCCGAGCTCGGCGTAAAAGTTGATGTTCGTTATGTCCTGCGCGAGGGCGGGTATTGCGAGGAGCACCGCGACCAGCGCGACAGCCGTTTTCAGTTTCATTTCTCTCTCCTTCTCTGTTTCCGCGCCGCTCCCGCGGCGCCCATACGCGTTCTCCGGTTTACCTTCCGAGAACCGGAGAGCGTTAAAGCCGGTTTCCCGGCCGGTTCGGTCAATTCGGCCAGATGAGATCGACCGTTACGCTGGCGTTGCCGCCGATGGTGTTGTCGTAAAAATCGAGCGCGTCGTTGAAGTTGTCCACAATCTGGTCGCCGAAGTTCTCAAGCCCCTGCTGTTCGTCGCCGGTGATATTGGGAGAATTGAGCTGGGTGATGACGACGTTGCGGAGGTCGCCGAGCAGCGGATCGGGCCGCGAGTTACCGGGACGAAGGTTGAACCGGGAACGACCGCTCACGTTGCGGTTAACTCCGTTCCTGTTTGAGGCGTTGATTGAGCCGATCGGCACCACCATTCCGGTGCCGAAGCCCGGGCCGTGCGATATGGTCTTGTCGGTCCCGCGCACCGAGGAGGTGGCCACCGGCGTGACGATGTTGAAGCGCGTTTTGAGCGTGCCGATGCGCTTTACGCGCGCGTTCACCGAGCCGTTCTTCAGGCCGATCACATTGTCCGAGGACTCCTTTGAAAGGCTGTTCTTCAGCACCTTGATGGTGGTGAGCGGCTTCACCGTAAGCAGGTTGTCGTCGATGTTGAGCACCGCCTGCGAGTTGACCCCGGTCATCACCATGGTGCCTTCTTTAATGGTCTGCCCCTTGGCCAGCGGCTTCCATGCCGCGCCGTCCTTATAGGCCGCCTCGCCCTTCGTGGAGACCACGAGGACGGCGGAAAAAGTGTAGCTTGCCGCAAAGAGAACGACAGTCGCTACCGATATTATAGTGAATATTTTTTTCATTTGTCCCCCCTAATTATCTTGAAATCCTCATATTCTTTAAAAGGAGTACGGCTGTTCCCGCCGGTATATCAGAAAATCAGCAAAAATAGTGTTCCACGAATTCGCTAGCCCCTCCCCCGCTTTTTTCCC
>CAZEAH010000598.1:0-1615 GCA_964510075.1 uncultured Leptospirales bacterium
TCATTGGCCTCCGTGGCGCGGGCCGCGGGCGCCCGCGTTTTTGTTTCGCCCGATAAGCGCCGTTGTGGGGCTTTATGCCGGGCGGTTTTCCCGGACCCGTACGACGTCCATCCGGCCGCCCTCCGGAACGACGACTCCTTGTGTTTCGCCTAAAGCGCCCGCGGGCGGGTGCGCGGAAAATGTTAAGACAATAGTAATTTTATGAATATATAATATTGAATATATTTTACCTTTCAAAATGATGATTGATGCCGTAAAAAAAGCCTAAAATATACAAAAAAGAATGAATTCAAGTTGACAACCATGACCGTGTTTTTACAGTTTCACCCAGCGAACACGGCGGATGCCGTTCGCCGCAGGAATGCGCAGTTGCGGGGATTCTTATTTAAACATAAGAATATTGTCAATGTTTATTGGGCAATCGCGCCCGAAAGAGTGGATGCGGATTCCCTGTCTTTCTTTTAAATGAATTTCTATAACTTGCAGGAGGTTATCATGGCCTTAAATCCATTGGTTGATTCTCGGGACGTGCGTTTCGTGCTTTTCGAGGCCCTCGAGGCGGACAAGCTGAACCAGTATTCCAAGTTCGCCGATTTCGACAAGGACACCTTCGAAGCCACCCTCGACCTCGCGGAGCAGATCGCGGTTGAGCAGATCTATCCGACCGCCGCGCTGGGCGACAAGGAAGGCGGATGCAAGTACGATCCGCAGACTAAAAAAGTTACGATTCCTCCCTGCTACAAGCCCGTCATCGACGCGTACTACCAGGCCGGTCTTTTCGGTCTTTCCGACGAGCCCGAGCACGGCGGTTCCGGCATGCCCGTCGCCATCAACGCGGCGGTGATGGAATATATGTGCGCGGCGAACTATCCTCTTGGAATGTATCCCGGCCTCTCGCACGGCGCGATGGAGCTCATTGCGGTGTTCGGAACCGAGGAGCAGAAGCACCAGTATATTCCCAAGATGATGACCGGCGAATGGGGCGGCACCATGTGTCTGACCGAACCCGAGGCCGGTTCCGATGTCGGAAACCTGAAGACCAAGGCCGTCAAACAGGCCGACGGCACCTATAAGATCACCGGCCAGAAGATATTCATCTCCTCCGGCGAGAACGACTACTACAAGAACATGATCCACCCCGTGCTCGCGCGCATCGAGGGCGACCCCAAGGGCACGAAGGGCATCTCCATCTTCATCGTACCCAAGTACCTCATCAACAAGGACGGCTCGCTCGGCGAGTTCAACGACGTCACCTGCACCGGTATCGAGCACAAGATGGGTATCCCGGGTTCGGCGACCTCGCAGCTGGCCTTCGGCGACAACGGCAAGTGCATCGGCTACCTGCTGGGCCAGGAGCGCCAGGGCATGAAGATCATGTTCAAGATGATGAACTACGCCCGCATGGGCGTCGCGATCCAGGGGCAGGGCAACGCCTCCGCAGCATACATGCACGCCATCACCTACACCAAGGGAAGGCTGCAGGGCGCGCACGTCACCCAGATGCTGAACCCCGAGGCTCCGCTCGTTCCGATCATACAGCACCCGGACGTCGTTCGCATGCTGCTGTGGATGAAGTCGCACCTGGAGGGACAGCGTTTCCTGACCTATTACATGT
>CAZEAH010000598.1:1625-2218 GCA_964510075.1 uncultured Leptospirales bacterium
TTCAGAAGGAAGCGAACGGCCTGGTCGAGCTCCTCACCCCGATATGCAAGGCCGGCTGCACCGACAAGGGCGTGGAAATCACCTCCGAGGCCGTGCAGTGCTACGGCGGCTACGGCTACTGCGCCGACTACCCGGTCGAGAAGTACATGCGTGATTCAAAGATCCTCCCGATCTGGGAAGGCACCAACGGCATTCAGTCCATGGACCTCACCATGCGTAAAATCCTCATGAACCCCGAGCAGTTCAACTACAACGCGTGGAAGAAGCGCGTGGACGATGTCGTGAAGAAGGCGAAAGGGGTTGTCGAAGACAAATACATCGACCTGGTCGTACGGGGCATGGCGAAACTCGACGAGGTGATCGAGATGATGAAGGGCCAGATGGCCGGCGGGAAGTTCATGCACCTGTTTATGAACGCGACCCCGCTCCAGCAGGCCATGTACATGCTCGCCATGGCGTGGGCGCACCTCTGGATGCTCACCATCACCATCCCCAAGAGAAAGGCGATCGTAGGCGACGCGAAGGGAGCGGACCTCACCAAACTGCTTCAGGACAATCCGGAAGCGGCCTACTATTCCGGCAAGGTGCTCTCC
>CAZEAH010000599.1:0-2216 GCA_964510075.1 uncultured Leptospirales bacterium
TGCGTTCTATGTGGTTACGCAAAAAAGTGCTTGAAAAATCGGGGCCAGAACACCCGGATGAAGGAAAAGAAGTGAAAGTTAATGTATATGTCCGCTCCGACTTTATGGCCACAAATAACCGCCAGTAAATGATCAGTAATAGATATGGATAGAATTGTTAAATTATTCAGGATTTTATCGAAAAAAGAAAAGCAGAAGCTGGCTTTGCTGGTCTTCGCCCTGCTCTTCAGTTCGTTTATCGGTGTCGCCGGGATCGCGTCGATCATGCCGTTCGTAAGCGTGCTGGCCAACCCCGGGGTCATCAAGACCAACCCGATCCTCTCGTGGTTGTACGCGACGCTCGGTTTCGGCGACACGAATAGCTTTATGCTGTATCTTGGCCTGGTCTTGCTCGGAATTTTCGTTTTCAGCAACATATTCCTTACCATGACTATATGGATGGAGCTGCATTTCATCAGAATGGTGGGATATAGCATGACCAGGAATCTGCTGGTGAAGTATCTAAGCCAGCCGTATTCTTTTTACTTGATGCGCAATTCCGCCGAGCTTTCAAAAAACCTGTTCTCTGAAGTGCAGCAGGTGTTGGGGTATCTCGTCAAACCGCTTATGGAGATCATCACCAAAGGAATCCTGGCCCTGGCGATCCTTGTTTTTCTAATCATTGTCAATCCGCAATTGGCGCTCGCGATGGGGGTGCTTCTGGGCGGCACCTATGCGCTTATATTCATGTTTGTCAAAAGGAAACTCACAAAAAACGGCCTGCAACGGGTGTCCATGAATACCCGACGCTTCAAGCTGGCGAATGAGGCGTTTGGGGGAATAAAGGATATCAAGCTATTAGGAAAGGAAGAGATATATATTGATCGTTTTTCTAAGCCCGCACGGCTTTATGAGAAATCGCTTGCCGTGGCACAGATACTGGGCAAGATGCCGAAATACGCCATGGAGACGGTCGCGTTCGGAGGTATGCTGGCAATCGTATTGTTTCTGTTCGCGACTAGAAATGAGATATCGGAAATTTTACCTTTGCTTGCGCTCTACGCCTTCGCCGGATACAGACTGCTGCCATCATTGCAGGATATGTTTGCCGGTGTGACGCAAATACGCAGTAATCTCGCATCGCTTGATATAATCTATAATGATCTCAAGGGTGTGGAAGGATTAAAAGTTCCGCGCAGGACCGACACTTCGGTGCTGCCTTTCAAGCAACGTATCGAAATACGCAGGATCAGTTTTAAATACGAAAGCGCGGCAACTTTTGTTTTAAAAAATTTTAATATCGATATCCAGGCCAATTCAACTGTTGGCGTTGTAGGTCCCACGGGATGTGGCAAGACGACATTGATCGACATCATACTTGGACTCTTGATCCCCGCGGAAGGATGCATGGCGGTTGACGGAACGGTAATCGATGATTCAAACCGACACAGATGGCAGAACAATTGCGGGTACGTGCCCCAGCAGATTTTTCTTGCGGACGATACGATAACCAGAAATATCGCGTACGGAGTGCCTGACGCCCAAATTGATATGGACGCGGTTACCAGGGCCGCGAAGACCGCCAACATCCATGACTTTGTTTCGCGCGAGATGACCGAAGGCTACGATACGATAGTCGGCGAGAGGGGCGTGCGCCTCAGCGGCGGACAACGGCAGCGAATCGGTATCGCGCGTGCGCTGTACACCGACCCGTCGGTGATCATTCTCGATGAAGCGACATCGGCGCTGGATGGCCTGACGGAGACGGCAATAATGGAGGCGGTGAACAATCTTGCGAGGAAGAAGACGATCATCATGATAGCGCACCGGCTTCCCACTGTTCGCAGGTGTGACGTTATCCACGTTATGCAAAAAGGCAAAATTGTCGAGTCCGGAACCTATACTAGCCTGAAAAAGAGGAGCTCGTATTTTAAAATTCTATCACAGAATAATAAATAAAGGATCAGCAAAAATATCTGGTGAATTATATTGATCGGTATTACATTAGACTGTTGCATTACGGACAAAAATGTCATCGCGAGGAGGCCGCAGGCCGACGCGGCGATCTCAAAAGGCAACGAGTTATAGACACAAAACCAGATACTATATGAGATTGCCACACCCCGATAAGGCCGGGGCTCGCAATGACACTTAGTAAAGCAACAACTCTATTATTATAATCGGGTCTTTCCGGAATGTTGGGAAATATGAACAGATAGCATAAAATGTAGTAGAAA
>CAZEAH010000600.1:0-2214 GCA_964510075.1 uncultured Leptospirales bacterium
GGCCGGAGTTCTCATCGGTGACAGCACCGTGTATAATCTGGGCAGGCTGTTCGGCGAGCGCTTCCTTCGCCTGAAGTTCGTCGCGAGGATTCTTACTCCCGATCGCTACGAAGCGGTGCGGCGTCGGTTCGAGCGGCACGGGAAATGGGTGATATTCGCGGCGCGCTTCATGCCCGGTCTCCGTACGCCCATTTTCGCGACGGCCGGCATCACGCGTTTCGTCAGCTTTCCCCGGTTTATCGCAATCGACGGTTTCGCGGCGCTCATCAGCGTCCCCTTCTGGGTGTATCTCGGCTATTTCGGCGCTCACGAGCGAGAGACGCTCGTACGCTGGATAACGAGGAGCCAGTTCGGCGTGCTCGGCCTTCTGGTCGTGATTGTCGCGGCCGTCCTCATCAGCGCCTACGTGCGCCGCCGTATTAAGGCGACCGCGGGAATAAACGGCAATGGCGCCAACGGGAACGCGGAGCCCGGGCCCGAATAGGGCGCCCGCGGGCGTGCACCTTACCAGCGGTTATAATGAATGCGTCCGGAGTCGAATCGTCCTGCCGGCGGTTTCTGCTCCGCCGGGCGGCCGATCGGTATCAATGAGAACGGGATGATGTGTTCGGGCAGACCGAGCAGTCCTCTGAGCCCTCGTACGCGGTCCTCGCGAGGATAGACCCCAAGCCATACCGCGCCGAGGCCCAGGTCGGTCACGGCCAGCAGCATATTCTGCGTGGCCGCCGCGCAATCCTGCACCCAGTAGCCCTGGTGCTTTTCCGCCGAGATGTCGCCGCATACTAGGACGGCGACGGGCGCTTCCCGAATCATGGACGAATGGGGATGATGTTCCGGCACCGCGTCGAGTACGGTTCGATCGTCGAGCACGATGAAGTGCCAGGGCTGTTGATTGCCCGCCGACGGCGCGGCCATGCCGGCTTCCAGCACTTTCCGAATCGTCTCTCCGTCTACTTTTTCTGCGGTATAGCGGCGAATGCTGCGTCGTGCCTGTATCGTCCTGAGCGTTTCCATTTTCGTTCCTTAGAAAGATATCGATTCATTCCGGGCCGGACCACGGTTGGTACACGTACTGACGAAGAATAGCGTATCCGGGTTGCGCGGGCAAGAACAATATCGGCGATGCGGACAGCGGAATACGCGCTTAAAAAAACGCGATGCGGCGCACCGATGTGTCGAATAGTATATAAGCGCTAAACCATTTCCGGGAAGCGGACCAGGCGTCAAAACTCACGAAATACCGCCGCTCGGGCGGGGCTTCCGATCGTTCTGGCGGTCATTCTCCTGGCGGGGTGGATGAAAGTGCCCGGTGTGCGGGGGCTCGAGCAGTTAGTCGGGCCGGTCAGGGCGCGATTCATCTCCACACTGGTCGCGTATCGTGAGCGGATCGGAGCATACAGAGCGCACATATCGCGTATTATTTGGGCGAAAGAATACGGAATGAGCGTTTCGGATACCGCCGTGCCTGAATCCCTCGTCGGCTCCATCCGGCATGAAGAGTATCCGGCGCCGCGAATTATAACGGCAATGCCCGCCGCCGACAGGCCGCCGCCGGAAAGTCCGCTTATTAAAAGAAGGCCTCCCGTTGTCCCTTCAGGCCCGTCGGCAGGAACGGATGAAGGTCGAAGGCCGCGAAATGGGGCCGCAGGCGAGGAAACCCTGCGCGCCGGTCGGCGGTTTCCGGCAAGGGCGGTCATGGCGCCGGCGGTTTCTCCCGTTTTGTGGACACATGGCCCGCGCACTCGCCCCCGTGTCGCCCTCAGTTTCGATTCGGGCGATATGTACGCGGGAAGGAACGGCTGCGGCAGGCTGATCGACCATCTGGTGAGCTCGGGCACACCGGCCACCTTTTTTTTTACGGGGAGCTTCGCGGAGGGCTATCCCGACATCGTTCGAAGGATCGGCGGCGTTTCACATTTCGAGCTGGGCAATCATTCACATTCGCATCCCGACCTTACGGGCAAACCCGCGGAAGCGGTGGCGGAAGAGATTCTGCACACGCAGCGGGTCATACATCGCATATCGGGAAGGCGCGGTAAGCTGTTCAGGCCGCCGTACGGGAAGACCAATTCGACGGTAAACGAAGTCGCCGCACGTTACGGCCTCCATACCGTCCTGTGGGATGTTGCCGCCGACGATTACCGGAAGGACGTATCGGGCGCGCAGGTGGCGAAATCGGTTCTCGCGGGAGTACGAAACGGCTCTATCGTATTG
>CAZEAH010000601.1:0-2206 GCA_964510075.1 uncultured Leptospirales bacterium
CTGGGTGGAACTCCAGTTCTTTATGGCGTTGACCGTAGGCGCTATGTTCCAGTCCCCGCACAGAACGTATTCGCGCCGCGCTCGTCGCATCGCCCGCAGCTGTTCCATGAATCGTTCGAGAAAATCGAACTTGATCGACTGCCGCTCGGGGCCGCTCGATCCTGACGGAATGTAGAGGGACACCACGCTGAGCGCTCCGAATCGCGCCTCGAGATAGCGGCCTTCGCCTTTCATGGTCTCCCATCCGTCTCCGACGATCACCCTGTCGGGTTCGACCCTGCTGAAAAGCGCCACCCCGCTGTATCCCTTTTTCCGGGCGTTATTAAAATAACAGTAATATCCTTCGGGATGGAACGCGGGCTTTCCCGAGAGCTCGTCCGAAAGCCTAGTCTCCTGGAGGCAGAGAACATCGGGCCTCTCGGCGTGCAGCCAGTCGAAAAATCCTTTGTCCGCGGCCGAGCGCAGGCCGTTGCAGTTCAGCGTGGTTATCTTCATCGTCGTCCTTCCCCCTGTAGCGGTCCGGTTTTCCTACGCGATCGGGCGGACAAAGTCAAGCCGAATGCCGTACCCTCCGGCGGGGCGCGCACCCCGCCGAAAAACTATTGATTTTAATCCGGCGGCCGTGGATAGTGGAGGTCGCGGAACAGTTCCGCGCCTTCCACCATCGCGGAGAGTGCGCTATGATCGTCACCCGTAAGAAAGACCCCGAAACCGTAAGGGAATACGCGTCGGGCGCTGATAAAATAATCATCGTCGGCTGTTCCGAGTGCGCGGCGGTCTGCCGCACGGGCGGATCGGAACAGGTAAGGGAGATGGCGGATGTGTTTGACGACCGGAAGGTGCTGGCGACCATCTCCATCGAATCGCCCTGCGACAAGCGCGTCTCCGCGCGCGACTTCAAGCGCATAGCGGAGGAACTCTCCGGCGCCGACGCGCTCATCGCGCTCACCTGCGGAAGCGGCGCGCAGGCCATAGCCGAGGTAACCGGCAAGCGGGTGGTCGCAGCGCTCGATACGGATTTCGTCGGGATGGTCGAGCGTCTGGGCCGCTTCTTCGAGCGCTGTTCCCATTGCGGCGACTGCATCCTCAACGAGACCGCGCTGCTGTGCCCGGTGACGCTCTGCCCCAAGGGCGTGCGCAACGGCCCGTGCGAAGGGATGCGGGGTTCGCGCTGCGAGGTGTACGAGGACCGTGACTGCGTGTGGCACACGATTTACAGCCGGCTCGAGGAGCGCGGCGAACTCGACGGGTTCACCGCCTACCACGGGCCCGTCGACTGGACGGAATGCCATTCCCCGAAGGAGGCCGTATGGGAGCGCTCCTGACGGACAGACTCGCTTATGTGGCATCGATCGAATCGATAGAAGCGACTGCCGCCGCGCTCGCGCGGATTCCGAACGAAAAGACGCTTATCCTCGGAGAATACGGACCCATCAGCCCGCTTGCGGTACTGGACAGGGTACGAAAATCCTTCGACGGCGCGGTCCTGCTCGAAATAATCGCAAAAAATAAAAACAGGGATTTAATCAAATCGGCTATTCTTACATCCGCCGCCTGCGGCTTCGACGGTGTCCTTCTCGCCTCGGGCGTTTTTACCGCCGGCGGCGGCACGGCCAAACCCGTATACGATCTCGACCCCGCGCAGATGCTGAAGCTCGCTCTCGACCTGAGGAAGCACGGGGCTGTCCCCGAATCCTTCGTTATAGCCGTCCGCTCCGCATCGGGCAACAGTCCGGCCGAACTGCGCGCCCGCTGGTATATCGGGGAAGGCGCGGACTACATCGCGCTGGAGAAAGGCTCCATCCCCGGCCTCGAACCGAAGACCCTGCTCGTCGAACCGGTCACGCAGGCATG
This sequence comes from uncultured Leptospirales bacterium, assembly GCA_964510075.1. GTDB lineage: Bacteria > Spirochaetota > UBA4802 > UBA4802 > UBA5368 > MVZN01. The sequence continues at coordinate 1,855 of CAZEAH010000601.1, forward strand.
AACCCGCTCGCCCTCAACGAACCCGGCAGGACCATCCTGGCGATGGGTAACGACGCGATCGTACGCGGCGGGCTTGAGGCCGCGCTCGGCTATTTCAGCACCTATCCGGGCACTCCCGCCTCGGAGATCGGCGAGGGTTATCTCGCGCTTAAAAAGGAGTTCCCGCACATCCACGCCGAGTTCAGCGTCAACGAGCACGTCGCCGCGCACGGAGCGCAGGGCGCCAGCTGGGCCGGCGTGCGCTCCATGGTTACGATGAAGCACGTGGGCATGAACGTGGCCGCGGAAGTGCTGCACTTCGCCGGATACACCGGCGTGCGGGCGGGACTCGTCGTCGTCATCGGCTCCGATC
>CAZEAH010000602.1:0-2199 GCA_964510075.1 uncultured Leptospirales bacterium
CCCCTGGAACGGGAAACGCTCGCCGCGGGCGAGGACGCGCTCGCTCCGCTTCCGTTCCATGACTGCCGGATCGGGGGATTCGAGAGCCCCCAGCCCCTTTCGAAGACGCTTGCCGGGAAATACCTCGTTTCCGAATCGCCGGGCGGCGTCATCGAGCACATCGCCGCGTTTTCATACCAGCTCGCCTACGAGTGCCTCAACGAGAACCTTCAGGCCGAGCTCGCGCGCCGCAAGGAGATTCTGGCCGAAATACGGGAACTTACGGGAAAGGTTTCGTGAAGCTGTTCGCGGGAGTCATCCTGTCGTTCGTGCTCGTTCTCCCGGAGCTTCACGCCGCACCACCACGCGTCGCGGTGGTGACGAACCGGTACGACAACGTGGAAAAATGGCTTCAGGCCTGCCGTGTCCCGTACCGCAGTATAGAGTACGCGGACCTTGAAAACGCCGAGGTCTATTCCCGTTTCGACGCGATATTCTTCCCCTCGGGCATGGAGCCGCCGCCGGAGACGAGCATCAACATCCTGTCCCGCGGGACCAGCATTCAGGGCGTCACGCTGAAAGAGGAGCATTACCGGCTCGACCGCAAAAAACTTGCGCGCGCTCTTCGTTCCTTTATCGACGGCGGCGGGAGCGCGTATTTTTCGGGATATTCCTGGGACCTTCTGCACGGCGCGTACGGCGGGTTCGATTTTTTTTATGATTTTCCCTATATCGGAAGCGCCGGTCTGGTGGAACTCCGACCTGAAGGGGATCTGAAATGCTTCGTTTCGTCCTCGAAACTTCCCGTGCAGATGGGCTTTGCCGGGTGGGTGGCCGCCAGATCCATCGATGGTGCCGATGTCCTCGCAACGGCTGGCTTCGATACGCCCAGGGGCGAAAAGGAAGGGCCCATGATAGCGCGCCTGCGGAAGAAACGGGGAGAGGCCTATTTTACCTCTTATTACTCCGGCGAGATCGGAAATCAGGTGATGCGGTTTCTGGTGCTGAGGGTGGCGCACGGACGGCTCCTCGAATGGCTGGAGGAAAGCGCCGGCAGATGGGACCAGTCTCCGGGCGCGGCGATTGTCGACATGCTGCTTGCGGGCGAGACCTCAAGGCGCTACGCGGTTCCGCTGGAGCGCGGTCGGAATACCGTTTTTCTCGGGAGCCCCGGCGGTCACTTTCAGGCGGACCTGTACAGGGGAGATGAGATCGTCGCGTCGCGGCAGTCCTGGGAAACGGTGACGGTGCTCGACGTGCGCCTTCCGGAAGGCGGCACCTACGGCCTGCGCGTTTACCCGGCAGGCGGCGCCCGCGCCATCCCCTTCGCGGTTTCGGTTAAACACGGTCCGCGCCTGATCCCCTATTTCAGGCGGGTCATTCTGGGTTTCCTGTTCGTTTCGGTGATCGCGGCGCTCGTGCTTATAAACCGCTTTATGAACCCGAGAAAATATTCGGGACGGGCCCGATAAAAGAGTTGCATTCAGATTCCGCGCGGTTTTTTATACCTGTTCAGCCGTTCGCGAAGAAATCAATACAGGTGAAGCCGCACGTTGCGGCGGGAAGCGCCCGCTCGGGAGGGCCGTCCCCGCGGACGAAAAGCAATTCCAGGTGATGAGCGCATGGGAAGAATAATCTCCGTTTCCAACCAGAAGGGGGGCGTCGGAAAGACAACCACCACCATAAACCTGTCGGCCTTTCTGGCCGAAAAGGGCCGGCGCGTGCTCATCATCGACATCGACCCGCAGGCGAACGCGGGGTACGGTCTGGGCATCAACGTGGAGGACGCGGACAATACCCTGTACGAGGTGCTGATCGGCCAGGTCGATATCAGGCAGGCCATATACAAAACGAGCATCGACAAGCTTTTCATCATCCCCTCGAACATACATCTTTCGGGCGCGCAGATGGACCTGCTGGAACTCGAGGGGCGCGAGTTCGTATTGAAAAAGGCGGTCGCCCCGATAAAAGACGACTTCGACTTCATCTTCATAGACTGCCCGCCGTCGCTCGGCGTCCTCACGCTCAACAGCCTGGTGGCTGCGGATTCGGTGATGATACCGCTTCAGTGCGAGTATTACGCGCTCGAGGGGCTCAGCCAGCTTTTGCGGATCATATCGATGGTGCAGGAAAGCCTGAACCGGAGCCTGAAAATAGAGGGGGTGGTGCTCACCATGTACGATTCGCGCACCAATCTCTCGCAGCAGGTGGTTTCCGACG
>CAZEAH010000603.1:0-2189 GCA_964510075.1 uncultured Leptospirales bacterium
TGGAGCGCGTAATTTCTGAGGGTGGCGTATACAACGCCCTCCTCAAGCCACCGTCTGGCCGAGGTGCGCACCGGTGCGTCCAGAAAAACCACCCGCCCGCCGAGCCGCTTCACGCGCCTCATGATTTCCACGTCCTCCATGAGGGGTATCTCGCGGTAACCGCCGATGCTCTCGAAAAAATCACGGCGGAAGAAGATGGCCTGGTCGCCGTAGGGAACGCGCGTCATGCGGTGTTTGCGCGACGACATTCGCGCGATCACGGTAAAAATGAAACGGTCCGAATCGATCACCATGTCGAAGGCGCCGGCAACGGCCGCACCGCCCTCCATCGCGGCGGACACAGCCGCCGGCCAGCCCGGCGGAAGCACAGTGTCGGCGTGCAGAAAGAGAAGAACGCTCCCACCTGCCGCGCGGGCGCCCGCGTTCATCTGCGCCGCCCTGCCGCGCGGCGCCGAGATCATCGTTATATCCGGCCGATCGATAACCGCGAGCGTTCCCCCGCCCCGATCGCCGTCCACCACGATGATCTCGTACCGTTCGAAGCCGCCGGCCGAGGCGCGCACGGAATCGATGCATCGGTTGATCACCGCCTCCTCGTGAAGCACGGGGATGATGACCGATATCACCGGCGCCGCGCTCATACGCTCTCCAGAAACCACGGAATCGACGCGAGGTAGTTTCGAATCTTGCGAAATGTATACGCGCTCGAGAGCGCACGGTCGCCCCTGGTGTATTCGTAATACGCCATGAAACACCATGAAAGCCCGCGCAGCAGGATCGTCCGTTCGAGTATGCGCGTTTTCTCGCGCAGTTCCTCGAGCGGCACCCGAAGCCCGGCCAGATCCCGGTAACGCTCGAGGAATCGGAGCTTTTCATCCTCCCCGTACACGTACTCGCTTCTCCACAGGGTGGTGGTCGGGACCAGGAAATGCCCCAGGTCCTGGTAGCGAAGCGAGCGGACCGCCTTCTCCCAGTCCACCAGCCGGGCCTCCGCCCCGTCTATGAGGAAATTATGCGAGTTGACCTCTGTGTTGACTATACAGAGGACCTCGCCCGCGAAAAGAGGAGCGGTATCGTGCCCCATGCTGACGACCCGGTCGTGATACTCAAGAAGCGCCTTTCGCTCCTCCTTCAACGGGTGATCGGCAAAGCGGGTGATGAGCCCCAGGCTCTCGCGGGCGATATCGAGCACCGGATCCGGCTGTTCAACCAGGCCAGCGCCTTCCGAAGGCAGGGCGTGGATCCGCTCGAAGACGGAGGCCGCGGCCGGCCAGTCGCGCGGATATTCGAGTGGAACGCCCGGGAGGAACTGCATGAGCAGAACGCCGCCGTCGATGCCCGCGGGCCGGGGGTCGCAGCGATAGGGCCGGGGCGTGACGCCGGAAGGGTATACCGCTTCCAGCACGCGGAACTCGTAGCCGATCTGGTCGGAAAGATTGAGCTGGCTTCCGCGGTTGATCCTGAACACGCTGCGAGCGCCGTCCGGGCCCGTGACCAGATAGTTCTCGTTGTATTCGCCGGCCGCGAGGAACTCGACCGCGGCGGGCGCGGCGACCCATCCGGCCTTTTCGATGAACCTCCGTATCCGCCTGAGATCGGTCACGCGTTCCTAGTATCCCTCGATATACCTGATGAGCGTCCTGCGCATCAGGCTCAGGTTCCCGGGATTCACCCGGTCCATGCAGTCGGTCACGTCGTGAAAGCCGCCCTCGCCGAGCCCCGGAAGCCCGGTATGCCCCACGGTTATGGCCGGTATCCCCGCCCGGAGAAAATGGAGCGCGTCGTCGGTGATGGAGCCGCCCGCGTCCATCGTCCCGCCCGACACCGACTTCCACGCCGCATTCAGCCGCTCGCGCAGCCCCGCATCCGTTTCCAGGAACGAGAGGAAGATGCCGTTTTTCTTCCAGTGCAGCATGTTCCCGTTCTGACCGACCAGTTCCAGGTTGACGAGCGAAGCGGGCACGGCGCGTTTCCCGGCGTCTTCCGCGATGTGCTTCCTCACGAAATGGTACGAACCCTGAGGCCCCACCTCCTCGCCGCCGAAGAACACGATGGTGACCGTCGAATTCCCGGTCCTGACATTACCTTCCCTGATGTCCTTCGCGAGGGCGAGCAGTGTCACCACCGAGCCCCCGTTGTCCACCGCGCCGCAGCTCTGACCGGAAAGGAAAATGTACCCGCCGAAACCC
>CAZEAH010000604.1:0-2164 GCA_964510075.1 uncultured Leptospirales bacterium
GGACGCCGGATCGGGCGACGCCGGCGGGCACGTCGTAGGTATAGACCGTTTCCTGGTAGCGGTCTTTCATGGTAACGGAATCCAGTTCATTGAAACAGCCGATGCCGATCTTCATATGGTACGCTCCCTCGATGCAATGACATGCGGTTCGCGATGAACGTCTTCCGTTATCGTGCCGATTCGGCCCTCTTTTTCAGGTTTGCAAGCCACTCGTCGATCGATCTGTCCAGGAATTTCGGCATAACGATCCGTAGAATGAGCACCAGCCAGCCCCCCATGGTCTGCTCGGTGCTCACGATGGTGCCGTCGCCCTTTTTCTTGAAGTACCATTTATGAATGGCGCGCGTTCCGAGCGCCTTCCCGCTCCAGTGTATCTCCTCGCCCTCGACCAGCTTTTGGACAGTGGATTCGATCGACATGCCGCCCGATTTCCAGCGGAACACCGCCCCCTGCGCGAGCTTTCCATCGAGAGTCGCCTCGGTGATGCCGGGGTGCCATGCGGCCCATGTATTGATGTCGGCGTGAACGGCCCATACCTTCTTTACCGGGGCGTTGATGTAGAGGGACCTGATCGATTCAATTCTGCCGACTGCCGGGGGTTTCATCGCGTTCTCCTTCGCGCTTTCGGGTTACCCAATTTGATCGCGGTTTTATAACAGAGTTTACGCATAACTCGATTATACCCGGCTCTCGGCCCCGAAGGCAGCGGCAAAGAGCTCCGCTCCGCGGTTATTCACCGAATGTATTCTAATCTATTCTCATCTTTTTTCGTAGTCGTCAATTAGATTACCATAACGCGTAAATCCGGCCCCCTCAGACGCTCTCCGGATTAAAAGTGATCGTTACCTTGGTCCCGGACGCAGTCCCGCGCTCGAGAGTGCCGCCGATATCATTAACGAGGGCGGGAATCAACATATGGCCCAGTGACTTTTTTCCTTCCCTGTTATTATCGCTGTTGTGGAAACCGACGCCATTATCAAGGACCGAAATACAATACTTATCATTCGAAATACGCGAACCGTAAACGACTATCTCGCCCGATACTCCGTCGGGAAAGGCGTGTTTGACAGAGTTGGTGACGAGCTCATTAACGATCAGACCGATGGTCACCGCGGACTTCGTCTTGACCTTCAACGGCCTGATATCCGCGCGAAGGGAAATCGGCCGCACGTCGGCGAGGTATGTGGACTCGAAATCTTTCGTCATTTCCCCAAGGAAATGCGCGAGATCGACCTCGGAAATATTGTCGCTCGAGAACAGATTTTTATGCAGAAGGGCGATGGTATCGATTCTGGACCTAAAATCTTCGAGGATGCGACTGAAATTTTCGTCGGACATGCCGCGGGCCTCGAGGCTCAGCATGGAGCTGATCATATTCAGGTTGTTCATCATTCTGTGGTTCATTTCAGACATAAGCATTTCTTTCTCGGCGATAAGCCTTGAGAGCGATTCCTTCGATGATTCGAGCTCCATGTTCTTTCTCTTCAACTCGCGGCCCATGTTTGCCAGTTCGTTGTTCAGCCGTGTCATGGTGTTGAGCACATCAGTGTTCGCCGGTATTGTGCGTTCGCAGAGCAGTACACATCCATCGGCGACCGCAGCGACATGGCAGCGCATATCGATAACGACAGTCGAATTAACGATGAATCCGCAGTTGATCACGCTCCATGCACGGTCGGGTTTTTCGATGAGTTTCCCTAAACGGTCCGCGCTTTCGGCGGACAGCAAACCGTAAACACTGGTATTGGCCGGCAGTTCCCCCGGGTCGAAAAGTTTAAAGAACGCGGAGTTGACGTCTTTGATTATTCCGTTTGAATTCAGGGCAAGCACGATGCACTGTTCGCTTCTCGCGACGATATACTCATCCATGAGGCCCCGATCCAGATATTGCCGAATCGAACTCATTCGCGTATATCCTCAAACCATGCGGCGGCCAATTGTAATGCCTGGCGGGCGTCCGCGGCAAAGCCGTCGGCCCCGACGGTTTTATACAGATCGGGCAGGGCGTTGAATGGGGTACCACCCACCATTATTTTAATCTGTTTCAATGCTTCATTTTTTCTGATACCGGCGATGATATCAACCATGCGGGGCAGATTGAAGGGCATGGTGACGGAAAGCGCAAGGACATGCGGCCGGAACGACTCCAGAAGGGGCCCTAACT
>CAZEAH010000605.1:0-2160 GCA_964510075.1 uncultured Leptospirales bacterium
ATCCCGCGAGCGTACGCGTCCTCGCGCGGAGAGCGGTTGCCGTGAAGCCACGGGGTAAAGATGACGTTGCCGGCCCCCGGCTCGGTCTGAGCGACAACCTCGTTAAGGAACTGGTAAAGGCTTTGATAGACGCTGTCGGCGTCGCAGCATACATCGCGCGCGTTGAGATAGACGCCGATCTCATCCAGCGCGAGATGGTCGCGGAACCACTGAAGGCAGATGCCCGCGGTTTCCTGTTCGGCCACGTACAGGTATCCGCCGGGTATTGCTCCGAGTATGGAAGCCACGAAGTTGCCCACATCGACCATTCGCTTATTGACGTTCGAGGCCACCCAGCCCGAGGTACCCACGTAAATGTGCGTATCGTACAGGTCGAGGCATCCGGACCCTATCGAAATAAGGGAGGTGTCGCCCCCGCCGCCGAATACCGGAATACCCGGTATAAGGCCCATCTCGTCCGCGGCGCGGCCGGTAAGAGTGCCTGCCACATCGGTCGATGTAATGACGGGCGGCAGGTGCCGCATGTCGACATCGAACAGTGAGCACATCGCGCGCGACCACCCGAGCTTCCCCGGCCTCGTATCATACACCCAGGTGAGGTGCGCGGAATCGCCTGTCATGGCAAAGTTGCCGGTCGAGCGGTGGACCAGGTAGTCTTTTACGTCCAACCACCGATGAACTCGGCTGAATAGCTCGGGCTCGTTTTCGCGCACCCAGTGATATTTCCATAGAGGGTCCTTGGCGGTTCCCGCGAGTCCTCCGGTTATACGCAGGGAGCGTATGGTTTTATACGCGTTCCATTTGTCGATCTTCAGAAGCCCGTTGTACAGGAAACGCTCCATCTGGGCGGTGGCGCGCCCGTCAAGGTAGATCATGGGGTTTCGAAGCGCGTTCCCGTCACCGTCCACCATAACGGAGCCCTGAAGCTGACAGCAGAAGGCCATGCCGCCGACATCCGAAGGGCGGATGCCTGTACGCCCGATGATGGCGCGGGTTGCGGTACACACGGCATTCCACCAGTCGTCCGCGCGCTCCTCGGCCCCGCCGTCGGGGGTGGTCAGGAGAGGGTATTCCACAAGGCTCGAGTCCACCAGCTCGATCCGTTCCCCAATCCGGTAAATGCACGACTTGTTGCCGGTAGTGCCCAGGTCATGCGCCAGAATATATGAGGCTTTTCCCTTCAATGGTCCTTCCTCGGAGCATCCGGTTCCCGCCGGTCAGCCCCTGTCGCTCAGCCATGGCCGGCAATCGGCAATCCGCTTCCGGCCGCGGGTGTTCCCCGCACGAGCATGTATACAGGAAAAACGCGGCCCTGTCTCGTCATTTTCAGTGTGATCAGAAATTGCGAACCCCGCATGCCTCAGGATCCGGACGTCCGCCGTTCGCGATATTCCGTCGGCGTGAGCTTCATTACCTTGAGGAAGGCCCTGTTGAAGGTGGCGATACTCTCGAATCCCGCCGCGAAGGCGATCTGCACGATGCTGTCCTCGCTTTTGTCGAGCTCCTCGGCCACCTTTCGGACCCTGAGCTCGTTTATGTATTCACCGATTCTTTTGCCCGTGTACATCCTGAAAAATCGACCGAGGCTGTCGGGATGCATGCTGAGCGAAGCGGCGAGCCCCTCCCGCGAAATGTCCGAGGTGTAATTTTCACCGATATACAGCATCGCCCTTCGTATCTTTTCTTCTATCACGGGTGTGATTGTCGTCTTCCGTGGTGACGGTATGGTCTCCCTCACCCTCATGTAGAGAAGAGCGTTCTCCACCGCGGCCGATGTCTCCTCCAGAAACGCCTTGAGAAGCGAGATATCACTCCGCTCATATTCTCCGGATCCCAGCGTTTTCCGTACATACACTACTCCGACGCATCCTCCGCGTCCATTCACCGGGACATACAGTTCGCTGCCGTGAGGCACGGCGTCCGGACCCGTGTCATCCCGGCCGACCCGGGCTGCGGCGCGGACCAGCCGCTCCGATACCTTGAGCGCTTCGCCGCGCTGACGCACCTCTGCGGCGATCTCCGGCGACCCGGTCTCGCTTATAACATAGAATCTTCCGGCGACCGAGTTCGAAGCCTCCACCGCTTTCTCGACGATGCGGCGCAGGAGTTCACCCGGATTGGACAGGACCGCGATATCCCTGCTCATGGCAGCGATACCCC
>CAZEAH010000606.1:0-2158 GCA_964510075.1 uncultured Leptospirales bacterium
GTATAGGTGCGGTGCTCGCCGAAGGCATACGGCACGCGTCCCGTGAGTGGGGCCTCGAGGACATTGCCATCCATGTGAAGGGGCTGGAACCGGCCGGTTACGATCCACGGACCCTGAAAGGCATGGGGCTGGGGTATGCCGTTTCAGACCGGGGGGCCTGCCACCTCCGCGCCACTTTCTACAAGGCCGAGCTCTCCGGAATGATCGATCGGCAGAGCGTGGAGAGAAAGGCAGATCTGTTTATGGATTTTGAAAGCAGATCGACTCTGTTCGACACGCTCGTGCTGTGCAGGTTCTACAGGGATTTTTACCTGTGGGACGAGCTGGGCCAGATTGTTCGGACCGCAACTGATCCGGACGCGGACCGCGCGCGGTTGAACCGCATTGCGCTCGACGTTGCGGACCTCGTCCGGTGGTTCAACGTCCGCGAGGGGCTCACCGTCGACGACGACGTTCTTCCCAGGAGGTTCTACCGCGAAAAGCTGGATGGAGGACAGGGCATTACTGAAGAGGAGTTGCGCTTGATGAGGGCCGATTACTACCGCCTGCACGGATGGGATCGGGATGGACGGCCCCTTTCGGCGCCGCCATGGCTGGAAGTGGAACCGGAAGAGCTTAATGGTCCGGCGTAACCATGAGGGCCCTATCGTTGATTCCGGCGATTGAGTTGGCGTTCCGGAATCGGGCGAAAGATCGCCTTTCATGTGCGGAGACCTGAGAATCAAAAGACATGCACATAACGGGGGTGCGGGTCGTTAACGGGCCGGATGCAATAAGTATGCGAGCCCGGCTGTTACACACTATAGGTAAAGCCGAGAAATGCGATGCTCTCTGCCAACCGTGCGGTCAACCGGGAAATCATTCTGGGAGGGGTACAGTATGATCGAGATTGATTCCGTAAAGAGGTTCGAGGTGTCGAGGGGCTATGCCTATTATGTCTTCGTTCTGCTTTTTATCCTGTATATGCTGGACTTTACCGACAGGTACGTTATTGCGTCGCTTTTTCCGTACCTTAAGGCGGACTGGGGCCTGACCGACACGCAGTGCGGCCTCCTCATGTCGACGGTGACCTGGGCGGTGCTGGTTCTTACGCTGCCCATTTCGGTGCTGGTGGACCGCTGGAGCAGGAAAAAAAGCATCGGGATAATGGCGGCGCTGTGGAGCCTCGCCTGCGGGGCGTGCGCGTTTACCGGGAATTTCGGACAGCTTTTTACCGCGCGCACCGCGCTTGGAGTGGGAGAGGCGGGCTACGTTCCGGCAGGCTACGCGATGATATCGGCGTATTTCTCCGAGGAGAAGCGTTCCACCATGAACGGTATCTAGAACGCCGCGTATCCGCTCGGTGCGGCCCTCGGCATAGTGCTCGGCGGTGTCATCGCCGAAAAATACGGCTGGCGTCACGCGTTCGGCATCGTCGCGATCCCCGGACTGGTGGTGGCGCTTCTGTTCTTAAGGGTTCGCGACTACCGAACAGTCGATCTGGTTGCCGCCGGATCGGCGGCAGAAGGGAGCGCAGAACGCCGGATGAAGGCCCCGGACATCGTGCGGACCATCCTGTCGACGCCATCGCTGCTGTTCACTTATTTCGGCTACGCCGGCAACATGTTTTTTACGGTCGGCCTCATCACATGGCTGCCCACATACTACAACAGGATCGACGGCCTCTCCATGGACAAGGCCGGCCCGAAGGCCTCCGTCATCATGCTTCTGGCGATGGTCGGCGGTCCCCTGGGCGGCTTTCTGACCGACCGGTTCCGCAGGAAACGCCTCTCGGCCCGGATGGGCTTTCCCGCCTTCTCTTCCTTTCTTACGGCCGCGCTTATGTTCGTCGCCTTCCAGTTTTTTTCGGGAACGGCGCAGTACGGCGTCATCATCGCGGTCGGTCTCTGCGCGGCCCTTTTCATACCCGGCGCCTCGGCCGTGACCCAGGATGTGGTGCACCCCGGGCTGCGCGCCGTCTCATACAGCGTGGCGGTTATAGTACAGAGCCTGCTGGGGTCGTCACTGGGGCCGATCTTCATCGGAATGGTGTCCGACCGCTTCGACCTCATTACCGCCTTCAAAATTCTTCCGCTGTTCGCGGTTGTGAGCGGCGCGCTCTTTCTGGCGGGATCATTTTTTTACGAGCGCGATATAAAAAGGGTGGATAAGATCGTGC
>CAZEAH010000607.1:0-2156 GCA_964510075.1 uncultured Leptospirales bacterium
CTGAGGTTTTCGGAGGTGGTGCCGATAACTCCCGCCGGATACGACGCGGTAATTTCGACCTCGCCGCCCTCAAGGAACTTGAAGAAGCGCTTCGCGTGCTCTTTTTCGTTTTCGGCCGTCTCCATGAATATGGCGGCTATCTGCTCGTAGCCTTCCTTCTTCGCCGCCGAGGCGTAATAGGTGTACCTGTTGCGTGCCTGCGACTCTCCCGCGAATGCGGCCAGCAGGTTCTTTTCGGTTTTAGTTCCTTTAACGCTTTTCATGTATCCTCCAATCAATGGTAGTTCGAGTTAAGTACTTCGGTGATAGTCGACGAAGCGGACTCCGGGCCGGGCGTTTCCGGACACTCCGGGGCCGTGAGCATTTGCTTATTCCCCGTTACGATCGAACCGGTCGGGCTAGGCTTTCCAAAGACCGTGCAGATTACAGTATTCCCGGGCGACGGGTTTGTCGGCGCTCACCTTGAAGAGCGCCTCGGGCGCGTCGCCAGGATTGAGGAACTGACGGTAGCTCTTTCCATCGGCGATCAGCTGTACCCACATTATCCAGTGCTTTTCCTCCATGGGATGAGGGGCGCTCCCCACCTTCACCTTGATGCCTTCGGCGGTCTTTTCGATCTCGGGTACGTGTTTTTCCTTGGATGCGTCGGTTGTGTTTTCGGAGAGGAGCTTCATCGGTTGGCCGCAGCATACAAGTTCGCCGCCGCCGACATGCAGCACCTCCACCATGTTTCCGCACACGTCGCATGTATAGACTTCAAGCTTTTCTTTAACCATATTCCCTCCGTAGGTTTTCTTAAAATAGTACGGGCCGATTGCTCGCAGCGGCCTTATTTGGCGGTCATCACCTTTCCCCTGAACACGCGGTATACGTAGACGGTGTAAATGATGACGATCGGCATGCCGATAAGCGCGATGTACAACATCACTTTAAGTGTCAGTTCGCTTGATGAGGCGTTATACAGGGTGATGTTGAGTGACGCGTCGCCTGTCGCGCGAACGAGGTTGGGGAAGTGCGTCGCCCCGACAATGCCCCACAGGCCCAGAATGGCGAGAGAGGACATGGTGAACGAGAGCCCCGTTTTCCCGCCGGAAGCGAAACGGCGGCACAGGAGCCATGAGGCGATGACCACCGCGGCCGAAATCCAGATATAAGGGTTCGACAGGCTCTCCGGTATGTACACGACCGTAGCCGCGAACGAGAGCGCCACCGCGGCGATAAAAAGTCCCCACACCCTGCCGAAGAGAGAGCGCGCGCGGTTCTGCACGGTGCCGTCCGTCTTCATGGAAATGAACGTGACCCCCTGGAGCAGTATCGCGGATAGGCCCAGGAGTCCTATGGCGAGCGGGTAGGGGCGCAGGAGCGTAAAAAAATTACCGGTGAAATCCATCGATTCGGCGAGCGGGATGCCGACCATCACGTTGCCGAGGGCCACCCCGTACAGCAGTGACGGCAGCAGGCTCCCGACCACGAAGGCCGCGCTCCACAGGCCCCGGCGCTTTTCGTCGTAATACCAGAATTCCATTGAGACGGCGCGGAAGATGAGCGCGAAAAGCACGAGCATGAAAGCCAGGTAGAATCCGCTGAATACGGTCGCATACGCGTGCGGAAAGGCGGCGAAGAGCGCAGCGCCGCCGGTTACCAGCCATACCTCGTTGCCGTCCCAGAAAGGCCAGATTGAATTGAAGACCACGAGCTTTTCCTCGTCATCCTTGGCGAGAAATGGCAGAAGCGAGCCCGCGCCCAGGTCGAACCCGTCGAGTATCGCGTAGCCGGCAAGCAGTACCCCTATGAGCACAAACCAGGACGTCTGTAGAAATGCCAGTGTTTCCATGGTGAGTTCTCCTTTTCAGTTAGCCTTTCGCTCAGTATCCCTCGGCCGCCGCGCCGGGTCCCTTTTTGATGATCTTCAGTAAAATCATCACAAACACCGCGAAAAGGAGCAGGTAGATCAGTGAAAACATGATCAGCGAGGAAAGGACCTGCCATGCGGGCACCACGACAGAGACCGCGTCGGCGGTTCTGAGAACGCGATATACCGCCCAGGGCTGACGGCCGACCTCGGCGGCGATCCATCCGAACTCGTTCGCCAGGTGGGGAAGCGGGATGGCGGCAATCATCGACACGAGAAACCATTTTGAGGTATACGCCATACC
>CAZEAH010000608.1:0-2154 GCA_964510075.1 uncultured Leptospirales bacterium
GCTCCCTGAGGAGCTTGGTGCCGAAACCGCCTCGTCCGGCCCAGGTGGCGGCCGCGGTCGGCGCGCCGTTCTTCACCGGTGCCGAGGCGATCGCCCCGAAATCGGTGGCAAGCGAGGCCGGTCCCGTCGCGAGAACGCGCGGCTCCGAGCTGTACCGGTGGCCGAAAAGCGCGAGCGCGTGGTCCATGAGCGCGTACACGCCGGTCTTTCCGCCCTTCCATACGCTCCACACGTCTACGGGATGGAGTTCAATCTCCACCTCCTCTCCGTGGACGCGGTTGAGATACATGATCGAAAAGGACGCCGCGCGATTTCGAAGCGACAGCATGTTTATTCCGAGATTGTCGAAAACCAGCGCGGCCCCGCCCATGGTGGAGATATAAAAGCTTCCCCAGCTGGGCGAGAAGCCGTTTACCACGAGGCGGTTCGAACCCGGAAAGATGGAACCGGCCAGGAGTCCCGTGCCGATGTTCAGGCTGTTGTGCCGCTTGGCGATGTTGAGGCCCACGTCGATCGGCCCGAAAAACTCGCCTATACCGAAACGCTCCATGCGGTAGAAACCCGAGGAACAGTCGACGTGCAATACCCTCAGATAATTTTCCATAAGGCCTCCGAACAAATGATTGCAACGGGTCAGGGGCGGGCGGTCAAGCCGAATGTATCGCCTTCAGTCCTCGTTTTCAATAATTATTTCCAGCCGTTCGGAATCGGCGAAAACGCGCGTGATTCTCGTTTCAGGGAAACGCTTTTCCAGGTAGTCCATGTTCTCACGCCGGTGGCCGAGGTATTCCTCTTTTCCGCGGTGCGGTATGCGAAGCAAAAGCGAGCTTTTCGCCCTCCCGGTGGCTACAATCGCGCTCTCTATCTCCCTCTCCATGATTCTCCGTTTAAGCCGCGCCTTCACCATATAGCCGAATGCCGGATGATACGGACCCGCACGCACGCCGCCCTCCTCATCGGGGGAGAGGGGATGGAGCCCCGTGCGTATGACCGGAATGTTTTTTCCCGCGAACAGCTCGTGCATATCGGCCGCGCACTCAAGGGCCTCGTCAAATGTGAGCGGCTCGTAGAGGCCCTCCCTCCAGAGTCGGGCGAGGCGGGTATGTTCGAGCACAACGGTGGGGTATATCCGCACGGCGTCCGGAGAGCACGACACGGCCGTCTCCGCGGAGCGCACCGCTTCATTGCGGTCGGCACCCGGAAGCCCCGGCATAAGCTGGATGACCGGGGAGAAGCCCTCCCGGCGGACGATCGCCGCCGCGCGGACGGAATCCTCCGCGGTGTGGCCGCGGCCAGCGGCGGCGAGCACGCCGTCGTCGAAGGACTGGGCGCCGATCTCTATCGTCTTTACGCCGTATTCGCGGAGAAGGGCGAGACGGACCGGGTCAATGCAGTCGGGCCGCGTCGATACGCGGACGCCCGACAGAAGTCCTTCCCGAACGAAGCCGTACGCCGCGTCCAGAAGGCTTCGCTGAAGGTCCGCGTCGATGGCGGTGAAGCTTCCGCCGAAGAACGCTGCCTCCACATGTCCGACCGATGATGCTTTGGTCGCAAGGTGAGCGCGGATCTTCGCGCGCACGAAAGCGGCGTCAGGCGATGTCCGTACGGAGCTCGTCTCCCACTGGTTGCAGAAGGCGCAGCGATACGGGCACCCCATGTGCGGGACGAATACGGGTATGGTCATCGCGCTCTTGCTCATCGGATCCGCCCGCCTCCGCCGCGGTACATTTTACTTGCAATGCGGACGAAAGCGCGCTAAAGTATCCATACCGCTTGACCGTCCGTCAATCCGTAAATCGAACGGACGGGTCCGTATATATGCGCGTGCCCGTACCAGAACTCCCGCGGTCGGGCGCCGACCGGGTCTCAAAGAGATTAGACAACAGGAGTTGAACATATGCGCTGGACCATCAGGAACAGGCTTGTCGTCGCGTTTGTCGTTATTTCGGCGCTGGTGATTTTTCAGTCGCTGTTCGCCTTCGTTCTCCAGAAGCGACAGTACAATCACACTGAGCGTATCCTCGCGCTTCACAACAACAGGCTCTTCATTCAGGAGAAGATGATCGACCACCTGTCGTGGATGAACGATCTGCTGGAGTCGATCACCCGCGGCACGGAGTTCACCGGGCATCTCGACCATAGCAAATGAAAGTT
>CAZEAH010000609.1:0-2111 GCA_964510075.1 uncultured Leptospirales bacterium
GTCGTTGCGAAGGCGACGGCGAGATCCCCGGGGACGTCGCACGCGGGGCTGGTGGCCCGAGGATGGGGAAAGTGCTGCATAGTGGGATGCGGGGCGCTCCACGTGGACGTGCACGCGAAGACGATGCGCGTGGGCGACAGAACCTTCAGCGAAGGCGAGTACATCACGCTGAACGGTACGCGCGGCTACGTGTACGGCGGAAGGCTGGCCATGATGGACTCGACCGAGAACCCGCGTTTCATGGGCTTCATGAAGATGGTGGACGCGCGTCGCAGGCTGAAAGTCCGGACGAACGCGGACACGCCCGAGGACGCGGCGAAGGCGCGCGGCTTCGGCGCGGAGGGGATCGGACTTTTCCGTACCGAGCATATGTTTTATGGAAAGAACTCCGAGCAGCCGCTCTTCTTCCTGCGGCGTATGATCATATCCAAGGACGAGAAGGAGCGGAGGGCCGCTCTTGACGAGCTGTATCCCTTCGTGAAAAAGGACTTTAAGGCCACGCTTCAGGAAATGGACGGCCTTCCGGTTACCATACGGCTGCTCGACCCGCCGCTGCACGAATTCGTTCCCAATCGTGAAGACGAGCGCGAGCGGCTCGCGTCGAGCCTCGGCATATCGCTGGAAGAGCTGAACAGGCGCGCGGAGGCGCTCCACGAGTCCAATCCCATGATGGGACACCGCGGCGTGCGTCTTGGCATTACATACCCGGAGATAACGGAGATGCAAGTCCGCGCCATCCTGGAGTCGGCGGTCGAGCTGACGCGCGAAGGCAAAAAGGTAGCGCCGGAGATCATGATTCCCGTGGTGAGCACCAAGGCGGAGCTGGACCACCAGAAGGCCATTGTCGAAAAGGTCGCCGCCGAGGTGTGCGCAAAGTACGGCGTGGGCAGAATTGAGTATATGTTCGGCACCATGATAGAAATTCCCCGCGCCGCTCTTGCCGCCGGCACGATCGCTCAGACGGCTGAGTTCTTTTCCTTCGGCACCAACGATCTCACGCAGATGGGTTTCGGGTTCTCACGCGACGATATCGGCGGCTTCGTGCCGGATTATCTCGCCAAGAAAATCCTTCCGGCCGATCCCTTCCAGATACTGGACCAGGATGGAATCGGCGAGCTGATCGCGATCGGCATCGAGAGAGGCAGACGGACACGCGCGAACCTGAAGGTCGGCATATGCGGGGAACACGGCGGAGAGCCTTCATCGGTCGAGTTCTGCCACAGGGTGGGCATGGACTATGTGAGCTGTTCGCCTTTCAGGGTGCCGATAGCGCGCCTGGCGGCCGCGCAGGCGGCGATACGAGGTGCCGAAAACAAGGTTAAAAAGGCCAAACCGGCGTCCGGGACGGCGGTCAAAAAACCGGTAAAGAAAGTGAAAGCGGACCCGGCGAAGCCCGTTAAAAAAGCGAAAATTGCAGCGACGATTAAAAAAGCGGCGCCGAAGAAGGCCGTTGCCGGAAAACCGGCAGGAAAGAACGCCACGACAAAAAAGGCTTCGGTAAAAAAGCAGGTTAAGAAAGCCGTTCCTTCGAATAAGTCGATTAAGAAAAAATAGTGGGAAAGTAACCGCGAGGCGGAGGGGGCATTATCCCCCTCCGCGCTGCGGATGGAGTTAGAGTAAAAATGAAAAAACTGCTATACGGTGCGGTAATAGTTCTGCTTTCGGCGGCGGGGGCGCTTGCCTCGTACGACGAGGCGCTCAAGCTGTATCAGGAGAAAAAATTCCGTGAGTCGCTCGATTCAATCGCCTCGGAGCTTTCGGTGGATCAAGACTTCCAGAAGAACTCTCCCAATTATGCGCTGCGTTTCCTCGCCGCGCACAACCACTGGAAGATGGGGAACCATGAAGCGGCAATCGCCCATTTCCGGCGCTGCGCCGATATCCAGAAGGACCTTCCCGATCCTCTGATCGACCTGGGACTTTTGCTGATCGATATCGGCAGGTACAGGGAGGCGGAACCGTTCGCACAGCGCGCGCTGGCTCTGCAAAAAAACCCGATTGCATACTATGTTGTCGCGAAATCCCCTTACGGGGTCGGCAATTTTTGGCGTGCAAAGGAATTCTTTGAAAAATCAATTTCAATGGATCCCGAATTTTTTGTCGCCTATAAT
>CAZEAH010000610.1:0-2110 GCA_964510075.1 uncultured Leptospirales bacterium
CGGTCGATGAGGCGGATCTTGTGGTCGATGAAGAGCACGTTGGGCAGGTCGAAGGCTCCCATCCCCAGAGAAAAACAGAGCCTCCCGAAACTTTCGCGCGCGAAACCGGCGCAGTCGGGGTAGCCGAGCGCACGCGCGAGCTCGTCGAGCGGAGCGTAAATTTCCTTTCGGAACAGCATCCCCGCCAGAAAGCTCAACATCTCCTCGGGAGACAGTATGACTTTTGTGAGGCGGTTGAGCCCGGATACAAGCTCGTGTACGAAGATGCCGTCGCACGCGTCCTTGTAAGGGATGAACGGCGCGAGCTTCATGTTGCCGCATGCGTGCGCGCGCCGGACGAAGGCGCCGATCTCGAATCCCGCGGCGCCCAGATTGACGAAGCTCGCCGCCCGGTCCCTCCCGAATGACGCGAAGTAGTCGTCTAACGTGGAAACGGCGCTGAGGCGATATCCGAACCTCTCCGCCACCGACCGCATGATACGGACGCGCTCCAGGCAGTCGTCGAGCACCACAAAGCTCCCCCGCTCGTCATCCGCGCTCTCCCCCATCGCCATGACCGATTCCACCAGCCGGCGAGGCTGAGCCGCCGGAAGCAGGTCGGCGACCCCCTCCCCGAGAAGAAAGCCGCGGACACGCGCGGTGTCGGCGGACGCCACGCATACAACCAGCGCGCCTTCGTCCGTCATCCGCCTGACCGCCTCCACTGCGGCATCCAGGGTGTCGTCAGCGACATCGATCACCGCGATCCGTTCGGCGGGACCGTCGTCGCCGTCCCTCGCGCGCGGTGCGTCGATCTCCACGACCGCACATCCCGCGTCAATGAAGAAGTCCCTGTACAATGAATTATTTCGGGTTAACAGCACTATCTCTTTCATGGTCGTTTCCGTGCCGGGGCCCTCCCCGCCTTCCAGCATTATGTCACATTGATCCGCGCATGGTCAACCATTTTAAGGCGCCGTTCCCGGCCCCGCGTCTCCTCTTCGGCGCGAATCCCCCGCGGAGCGGATCGCGGCCGTCACGGTATGCCTCTCGCACGTATACCGATCATCCATATTTGTATATAACCACCCGGAGTGAGAAAGACTCGGGAATTAATTTTACTTGATTTTATTCCCGGAAAATGGTCGGTAGAGCCTGTTGCGGAACCGGACTCCCGGGGCGGCGGTTCTTGTTCATCCGTCGTCGCCCGAGGAGGTCTTCCGGAATGCCGCGTCCCGAATCAGCACAGACATCCCGTCGAACAGCGTTTCCGTCACGACGGAACATCACCACTTCGCGCACAGAGGAGAGAGCAATGAGAAAAACCATCCTGTGTCTCGCACTGGCGATCGCGGTCGCGGCAGTCTTCACCGCGTGCGGCGCCAAAAAGGAAGCCGAAATCACGCTGAGCTACAGCATCTTCTTCCCGCCCGCGCATGAACAGTGCAAAGCGGCCACCGACTGGGCGAGGGAGATCGAAAAGAAAAGCGACGGACGGGTCAAGATAAACATCTATCCCGGCGGCACACTCGTTTCCGCGGACGAAACGTATAACGGCGTCCTGAAGGGCATCACCGACATCGGCATGTCCTGCTTCGCCTATACGCTCGGAAGGTTCCAGACGATGGAAGCGGTCGACCTTCCTCTCGGATATCCCAGCGGCATGGTCGCAACCCGCGTGGCGCATGAGTTCTACAAGGAAATGAAACCGAAGGCTCTTGACGATGTAAAGGTGCTGTATATTCATGCGCACGGTCCGGGCCTTCTGCACACCAAGAAACCGGTAGAGAACCTCGCCGCGCTTAAAAATTTGAAAATCCGTTCGACGGGTTTGAGCTCGAAGGTGGTCAAGGCCCTCGGCGGAGTGCCGGTCGCGATGCCGCAGGGGGCGACCTACGAGGCCCTTCAGAAGGGCGTGGTGGAGGGAACGTTCACCCCCATCGAAACGCTTAAAGGCTGGAAGCAGGCCGAGGTGGTAAAGCACACCACAAACTGCCGCGATATCGGATACACCACCGCCATGTACGTCGTAATGAACAGGGCCAAGTGGGACTCCATGCCGGATGATCTTAAAAAGATATTCACCGAGGTGAGCGAGGCCTGGGTAGATGTTCACGGCAAGACCTGGGAC
>CAZEAH010000611.1:0-2102 GCA_964510075.1 uncultured Leptospirales bacterium
CCGTAAAACCGTTTACTGAGAAAAAGAGGGACGGCTATAAGCGACTTGATGCCTATCTGTTTCAGCACCCGCCGTTCGAAGGCAGAGGGGATTTCGTCGATGTCACTGTATTTAATGATCTCGTTGGCGGTGATGGCATTCATCCACCATGGTACGCGTGACCTGGGTATGTTCATAAGAACGTCCTTTCCCGCCGGAAGCCTTCCTTCGGTCCATTCGTGGACGCTTTTAAGAACCAGGCTGTCTTCCCTGTATTCATAGAGAAATATACGGGAGACGCCGAGCGTTTCGCCGATTGTCTTCAGACATTCCGAAAAGAACTCTGAAAGGTCTTCCGCAACAAGTGCCTTTTCATAGATGCCCGATATTAGGCGGTCGTATGATTGAGGTCTTTCTGAAGATGGACATCCGTCGATGGTTATTTTCTTTTCGAGGCTGTCGTGCGTATAGGGATGGTTCTTCATAATGTATCGAACGGTAAGCATACCTTTTTAAACAAGTATAGCCGATAATTCCGGATATTCAATGAGAGTATTGATATTAATGAAAAGCATTTTTTCTGAACCTTACAATCAGCGGTTCAAATGTCTTGACTTAAAGGGAATCCAAAAGATATTCTATCACAGTAATCGTACGATTGCCGGGAGTGGATCTCTGAATGAAGCGATTAAGCGTCCATGCAGTGCCCGCATCGCTGTTGCTGGCGCTCGCCGTCGCACCCTGCCCGGTCCAATCGGAAACCGGGACACCCGCCCGGGCCATGCGTTGGGCCTATCTGACCGACTCCTCCAGGGGTATATCGCCCTCTGCACGCGCCGATGAGCGACCGCTCAACGGCTATACGGTCGCCGCGCTCGCAGGGTTCGCAATAGACAAAAACGGCATGCTGGTCAGGCGTCCGGCGCGCGCCGGAGCTTTCGCAGAAGCGGCCGATAAATCCGGCACCATATTTGTTCCCCTTCTGACGTTCGCATCGCCGGCCGAAGGCGCGCTCCTGCTGCAATCACCCGCCGCGCAAACGCGCGCGGTGAAGCAAATTATCGATTGTGTCTTTTCGTTCGGCGCGGGAGGCGTACACCTTGATTTGGAGTACCTGCCGCCGGAGCGGGCGGGCGAGCTGGTCTCGTTTGTAAGCAAGCTGCGCGCGGCCCTTAAAGCCCGCGACGGAGCATCTTCCCTATCGATGGCGCTTTTCCCCCAGATCGGATTTCCCCGGAAATGGGCCGGCTTTCACGATTTCGCACGGCTTGCTCCACTGCTCGACGAGGCGGTGCTTATGTGTTACGATCTTCACCGCCGGGGAACGGGGCCGGGTCCGGTCGTTTCCGTAACCTGGGCCGAGGAGAACGTCCGGTACGCTCTGCGGCACTTCCGTCCGGAAAAACTCTGGCTGGGCGTTCCGGCGTACGGTTATTCGTGGAGTGCAGGCGGGGTAAAGGTTGTATCCGCTCGCGCGGGCGTTCGTGAGGCCGCGCTGCACGGAGGAGTCAGGCATGAATCGGGCTGCATGTACTATGAATATCGCCGGGGCGAAGAAATGATACAGACATATATAGCGGATTCCCATACGCGGCGAGAGCTCGAAGACCTCGCCCTTAAAAAGGGCCTAAGGGGCACGGCGCTCTGGCGGCTCGGGCTCGAAGACTGACCGAAACGTCTATTATTGATCAATAGGAGGAAGTGCTTCATGGCGCCAAAAGGCAAGGAATTTCGAAGCAACATTTTCGCGAAAAACCCGCAGTTCAACTACCTCCCGGACGGAGACAGGTATCTTCTGGAGGTCGAGAAACCACGGTATCGATTCAACGTGATCGGCACGGGCATCATGGGACAGGAACACATGCGCGTCACTGAGCTCGAGGGCCGTGGGGCAATCCACGGGATCTACGACATCAATCCGCGGAGTATCGAGAGCGCCAGGCAGATGTTCGCCATGCACGCACCCGGCAGAGAGCTTGTGGTGTACAATTCGCTCGAAGCCGCCTGCAACGATCCGGCGGCCGACGCCCTCATACTGTGCACGCCGAACTATACGCACATCGATATAGTAAGGGTTGCGGCACGCTCGGGCAAACACATCCTCCTCGAAAAACCAATGGTCA
>CAZEAH010000612.1:0-2100 GCA_964510075.1 uncultured Leptospirales bacterium
CGGCGGAAAAGCGTTCGAGGCCGAAATCGGCATACTCTCCGCCGGATTCAGCGCCCATACGGAACTCGCCGCGCGCTCGGGTCTGGCGGTCGAACCGTCGGGCATCGTGGTGGACCGGCGGATGCGGACATCATCTCCCGACATCTACGCGGCCGGCGATTGCGCCGCGAACTGGTCGGTCATCGACGGCTCGAGGCTCCCGGCGAAGCTCGCCACCGGGGCGTACAGGATGGGCATCGTCGCCGGCGTCAACGCGGCGGGGGGTGATGCGGAATACCGCGGCACGGCCGCCACCTTCGTCACGAAGATCGGAAGCCTCGAGGTTGCGGGAACCGGCTATACGACCGAATCCGCGAGGGCCGCCGGCCATACGCCGGTGGAGGGGAAAATCCGCACCGGAATACTTCCCGACTATTTTCCCGCCAATACCGAGATCTCGCTCAAGGTGCTGTGCGACAGGAATACGGGCCGCTTTCTCGGCGCGCAGGCGGTCGCCGAGCGGGGCGCGGCGGAACGTATAAATCTGGTGAGCATGGCGCTGGAGACCGGCGTAATGCCCGCGGACTTCTGGAGGATCGAGCTGGCCTATTGCCCGGCGGTGAGCGAGGTCGTCGATCCGCTTAACAAGGCGATCGAATTCACGCTGCGGAGGATGGCCCGATGATACGAAGGACGGCGCTGTATGAAGAGCATCTCGCGCTCAACGGGCGTATGGTGGATTTCGCCGGATGGGAGCTTCCGGTGATGTATTCGTCGATACTCGAAGAGCACACGGCGACCAGGACAAAAGCGGGGCTTTTCGACGTCTCGCACATGGGCGAGGTGATTGTGCGGGGCGCCGGGGCCGAACGCTTCCTTCGCCGTATGATACCGACGCGCATTGAAAAGCTCTCCCCGCGGCGCTCCATGTACAGCTGTCTGTGCAGGGAGGACGGCGGGGTGGTGGACGACATCTTCATCTTTATGAATTCAACATCGGATTACTATATCGTCGTGAACGCCGCCACCCTCGAGAAAGACCTGGAATGGATGCGCGCCCACGCCGGTGGGGACGTCGAGATACTCGACGTTTCGGCGGAAACCTCCAAAATTGACTTGCAGGGCCCCGCCTCGCGCGATATCCTCGTGACCGTGCTTAAGAACGGGCGCGCGGGAAGCCTGGAGCGGTTCGAATTTTTCCACACCGAATACGGCGGCAAACCACTTATGGTCTCGCGCACGGGCTATACGGGCGAGAACGGCTACGAGCTTTTCGTCCCGAACGGCGCGGCGGCCGCCCTGTGGCGAGAGCTCCTCGACGCGGGGAAGAAGTACGGAATGCTTCCGGTCGGACTCGGCGCGCGCGACACTCTCCGGCTCGAGGCGGCCTATTCGCTGTACGGCCACGAGCTTTCGGACACCATTACCCCGGTCGAGGCGGGCCTGGGCTGGCTTGTGACGAGCGGTGACGACTATATCGGACGCACCGTGCTTGCGTCGCAGAAGGAGAAGGGCGCGCCGCGCGTCCTGATATGCTTCGAGCTGGAGGGCAGGGGCGTGCCGAGGGAGCACTGCGCGGTGCTGAAAGACGGCGTTCAGATCGGCTGGAGCACCAGCGGCGGGTTCTCCCCTACATTCAAAAAAGGGATCGGCATGGCGCTGGTTAATGCAGGAACGCTTGCGATCGGCGACGGGCTCTCGATCGTGATTCGGGACAACCCTGCGCCCGCGCGCGTGGTAAAGCGTCCGTTCTACTCCTTCAACGGATAACGGAACACAGGCGGGAATATAACCATACCCGGGCGACCCGGGTATACACAATCGGAGGAATGAATGAGCCACATACCGGAAGACCTGAAGTATACGAAGGACAGCGAGTGGATACGCATGGACGACGAATTCAGCGCGACCTGCGGCATCACCGACCACGCGCAGGAGATGCTTACCGACATTGTTTTCGTTGAACTGCCCGAGCCGGGCATGGAGGTCGCGCAGGGCGAGCAGGTGGGGGTGGTGGAATCGGTCAAGGCGGTCTCGAACGTGTATTCGCCCGTTTCGGGAAGAATTTCCGATGTCAACCGGGCACTGGAAAGTTCGCCCGAGCTTCTCAACGGCGATCCC
>CAZEAH010000613.1:0-2094 GCA_964510075.1 uncultured Leptospirales bacterium
GTCATAAAGGGGTCTTTGCGCAGCTTGAGGATGAACAGCAGAAAAAGGGAATAGACCACGAGGTTTGAGTATCGCCCGTTGAGCACCTCGATGATCGGAGCCCACGGCCATTCGGGCCGGTTGACGCCGGCAATAAGGGTAAAAACGATTACAATACAATATAAGAGCAGCAGCGGCGCCACCCGGGCCTCGAGGAACAGGATCTGCTCGCCCGGAGGCCCGAAACGCTCCCTGTACATGTTTTCGAACAGGTCGATATTGATCGAGGAGAATGTGAACACAAGATAAAAGGAGAATATATAGATGTAGATGCGTACAATAAGGGTTATGCCCTCCCAGGAAAAGTTCAGATTGAAATAAAGATTAAGCGCCAGCAGGAAAAGAAGGATGTAGACGAAAACCGCGATGCTCTTGATTCGCGAGGAAAAGAGTGACATAGGCCCACGTCAGTCCAGGGTCTTCAGCCTTTCGAGCGAGATGAGGTGCTCCTCCATGCCGATTCCCTTCTTGCCGGTACCGATCACGGTGAATTCCGAGAACGCCCTGAAACGCACGTAGCGGGCCTTCTTGCTGCGGGGCAGAGGCATATCCACGGAATGGATCCGGCGCGAAACGATGAGGTCGCGGTCGTCCTGAGCGTCGCGATAGGAGAACTCGCCCGAAAGCAGCGTCTTTTTCTCGCGGCTGAAGGCAAGAAGCTCGAGCTCGACGTTCATTATGGGGATATTTCCGCTCCTGCGCGAGATGAACCCCTGCGAGTAGGGAACGGAACCCACCTCGAAATAGGTGAGGTCCATGGACATGTCCCGAAACTGTACGGTCACCCAGCTGTAACACTGCAACCGGTCCGAGAAGCGCTCTCCCCAGGAGTGTTTGCGCATGCCGGGACATTCGAAGCGCCTGGCCTGCCCTCGCTTCTCTCCACGAAGAACGGTAAGAGTACCGGAGACCCTGCAGCGCTGTTCGTAGCGCTCCCACAGCTGCATCTCGCGCTCCCCTTCGGCGGTGTGAGTGTCCTCCGAGGTCGCCGCCGGAAACACATATGCCGGGTATGCCCCCGAGAGCGAGATATCGAAAGCGATCGATTCTCCCTTCAGCTTCATTTCGAACTTTTCCGGGGGGCGTGTGATCTTGTAGGTAAAGCGCCGGTCCGAGAGCACGCGCGCGCCCTCGGCCGGACGGAAGTCGACGGTATTATTGTAGGAATACAGCTCGTCGTTGTAAAACACCGACCAGGCAAACTCGGCCTCCCGGGAGGTGGGAAAATAATTGATATCCGCGAAACCGAACAGCTTGCTTTTCCTGTCGGCAAAGTTCAGGCTGTACGACTCCGCCCAGCCGGCTATCTTTTTCCCTTCATGCAGGTACTCATCTTTAACGTTTATCATTAACGATCCGAACCCCGCGTTATGGAAAATGCTGCAGGCACGGCATGTGATCTGCGCGATGCCGTCCGTTCCACGATTATGTAATTCTGCAACCGGCGAAGGAGGTGCCGGCACCCCGATACGCGATACCGCACCGGAACCTTTCCCTTATCGCCCCGGAAGGGAGGGTCCGACATGCGCGGCAGAAAATTGATTCTGTGTTTTTCAACAAAACGGGAGTGAACATACACATTCATCCCGATTTTTCAATTCTTTTTTTAACCGGGCCTCTATTTTTATCGTTTGAGCAGCGCCGCCCTTGGAAGACCGGAGAGGTCATTAAACACCGAAACGGCATACCCCCCGCCTCGGCCCGCCTCCATAATGAAATCGCGCATATCGTGACCCATCTCCAGAAGGAGGACTCCGTCCTCGGCCAGGTATCGGCCGGCCGAGGCGATAATGCGGGAAATGACCCCGCGTCCACGCTCGCCGGCGAAAAGCGCAACTTCCGGCTCGAATGCGATTTCACGCTGGAGCGACGGGGCAACCTCAGGATCGATGTACGGGGGGTTGGAAACGATGACATCGAAGCTTTTACCCTCGAACGGGGCGAACAGGTCTCCGGTGCGAAACGTAACGGCGCGTGGACCCGCAATGCGTCGGCAGTTCCGTTTCGCGATGCGCAGTGCCGCCGGCGAAATGTCCGAGGCATATACCGTAATGT
>CAZEAH010000614.1:0-2093 GCA_964510075.1 uncultured Leptospirales bacterium
CCCCCCCCCCCCCCCCGCGGCGAGACTCGCAGGATGCGAATTCGAGCCGCCACACGGCAGGCTCATTTCATCCAACCAGTAAGGCCGATTAGCACTATCCGACATCGGCGACACCTTGAGCTTCAGCCCATAAACAGCCCAGCCGCGCGGCGATTGAGCGCAGCCCCTCCGGCGCTTGAGGAGCGCGCGGAGATCGCTAAGAGGGGCGCGCGCACGCCCCTCTTAGCACGTTAAGCCCCCGCCGGAGCCCCCGGCACTCTGCTCCACCGGCAAGTGAATAACGCGGAACGCAAAGCCCCGACCGTATCGGGGCGTGGCAATCGCTATTTACACAACGTTCCAGGAATAAACATCTTTCCACAAGAGATCGCCACGTCGCTGTGCTCCTCGCGATGACAGGGAAGAGGAATTACCCCAATATCTGCTTGACACCCCCGCCCTCCTCCCCCGAATCTCGGTGATGCCGCCGTCAGGCGTTCTTCCACGGTAACGGAACATGAACATACAATCCAAGCTCCCCGCGGTGGGCGTGACCATCTTCACTCAAATGACGCGCCTCTCGAACGAGCACGGCGCCGTCAACCTCTCGCAGGGTTTTCCCGACTTCGACGTGGCCCCCGCGCTCATCGCCCTTGTCGAGAAGCACATGCGCCGGGGCGCGAACCAGTACGCCCCCATGCAGGGGGTGCAACCGCTCCGCGAGCGGATAGCCGAAAAGACCCTCGAGCTCTACGGCCGCCGCTACGATCCCGAGACGGAGATCACCGTGACCTCCGGCGCGACGGAGGCGCTCTTCGCCGCCATTACGGCCGCGGTGGGCCCGGGCGACGAGACGATCGTGCTGGAGCCCGCGTACGACTCGTACGTGCCGGCCATTACGCTCTGCGGTGGCGTTCCCGTTTTCTGCCGCATGCGGCATCCCGACTATTCGATCGACTGGGACATGGTGAAGGACTCCATCACGCCCAGAACGCGCTGTATCATTCTCAACTCGCCGCACAATCCCACGGGGGCGGTGCTTTCGGAGGATGATCTCCGCGCGCTCGCCGAAATCGTCCGCGATACCGATATCCTCATAGTGAGCGACGAGGTCTACGAGCACATCGTCTTCGACGGCCTTGCGCACCACAGCATGGCGCGCGCGGAGGAGCTCGCGCGGCGAAGCTTCGTCATCAGCTCGTTCGGCAAGACCTGGCACACCACGGGCTGGAAGGTCGGCTACTGCGCGGCGCCCGCGCCGCTCTCGGAGGAGTTCCGCAAGATCCATCAGTACCTCACCTTCGCCACCATGACGCCCGTGCAGCACGCCTACGCCGAGTTTCTCGAAAACAAAGATACGTACCTTGCGCTTCCCGAATTTTACCGGAAAAAGCGCGCCCGTTTCCTCGAGCTCGTCGCGCCCTCGCGCTTCACGGCGATCCCGAGCCGCGGCACCTATTTCCAGATGCTCGACTACTCCGCGATCACCGACGAGCGCGACGTCGACTTCGCGCGGCGCATGACGATGGAGCACGGCGTTGCGGCTATACCGCCCTCGGTGTTTTACCACGACGCGGATGATCATCGCGTTCTGCGCTTCTGTTTCGCTAAAAAAGACGAAACGCTCGAACGGGCGGCTGAGCTGTTATGCGGAATCTGAGAGTTGCCCTGGTCCAGGCCGACCTCGCCTGGCACGACATCGGCGCCAACATCGCGCGTTTCGATGCGTTCCTTTCGCCGCTCGCCGGGAAGGCCGATCTCGTCGCGCTTCCGGAGATGTTCTCGACCGGTTTTACGATGAAGCCTTCCGAGGTTGCGGAGGGGATGGATGGGCGGGCCGCCGCGGCCCTTCGTCGCTGGTCCCGCGAGCTCGACGCCTGCGTGGCCGGGAGCGCCGTGATCCTTGAGGAGGGCCGCTACTACAACCGCCTGCTGTGGGCGCGCCCGGACGGAACGCTCGAACACTACGACAAACGCCACCTCTTCCGCATGGCCGGAGAAGACGCCGTCTACTCGCCGGGAACCCACGCGCCGGTGATGGATATCGACGGCTGGAAGATCCGCCCCTTCATCTGCTACGACCTGCGCTTTCCCGTGTGGTCAAGGAACTCCGG
>CAZEAH010000615.1:0-2084 GCA_964510075.1 uncultured Leptospirales bacterium
GCCCAGGTGTTCCGGAACCTCTCGACGGGACCGGGCGCGTTCGGCGGGCTCGCCGACATAGTGAAGAAACGGCTGAACATGCAGTCCATCGGCTTCGAACAGGGAACGTCGCAGCGGGATGACCGTCAGAATCTCCTCAAGCAGGTGAAGACCGAGGACCTCATTCAGTTCGGCTTTGAATCCGAGTTCGTCGGAAGGCTTCCCGTCACCGTGGTGCTGAACGAGATGACGGAGGAGGGGCTCTATAACATCCTAAAGAACAAATACAGCACCGTGGTGCTGGGCAAGAAGCTCGATTTCCGTGCGTACGACATAGACCTCGAATTCACCGACGAGGCGCTGCGCGTGTTCGCCAAAAAGGCGTACGCCGAGCGGACCGGCGCGCGCGGCCTTCTGAGCGTGTTCGAACGGGCGCTTATCAAGTTCGAAAAGACCCTGCCGTCAACCGAGATAAGGAAGCTGGTGGTCGATATCGACGCGGTCGAGCATCCGGAAGAGACGCTGAAAAGGATGCTTCTCAGCGACAGCATCAAACACTTCCAGAAGGATTTCCTGCTGAAAAACGGCATTTACCTCGATTTCAAGAAGGACGCGGCCGAACGCGTGCAGGAGATGGCGCAGGCCGCCAACCGAAGCATCAAGCAGCTCTGCGAGGAACTCTTCCACGATTACGCCTACGGAATCCGCCTGATGTCGCTGGATCATTTCACGATTACCAGGGAGACGGTAGAAAATCCTCAGGCCTATCTGGATAACTACATACGGGAAAATTACAAGAAGAACTGATAGATGCCGACCGGGCCCGCCGACGAGCGGGCGGGCCTTTCGTCCTTCTTTCCGATGCCACTCCGAGCGGCCGTCCTTTTCCCGCGGCGGTGGGGGTCCCCGATAAATCGAGGCAATACCTTTTCGCATAAGGTTTCTTGGGCCGAGCCGCCGATGTCGCGATCGCTATGACGTCCCTTTGACTTTTGACGATGCCGATTGCCCCGGTTACATCCCAGATCATGCAATCTTGAATCTTACGTCTTCACTCCTCTTCTCCCAGTCGAGCGCTCCTGATAAAGCGTATCCGGACCGAGTCGATCCCCGGCGAGCGGAGTACGATCTCCTTCCGCAGTCCCTCTACCGTCTCCGGGGCGGGCTGTTCTTCTCCGGTGATCGTGATGAGCATGGTGCGCCGCCCCGATATCCGCCGTATCTCGGCGGAGAGCACGGCCTCGCCGAGCGATTCCTCGAGGAGGGCAAGCGCTCCCCGGCGCGAGCGTTCGAGGAGGTAGCCGTCGCGCATGTAGACGCCTACCGGCGCGGCGATGGCGGCAAGTATGATTACCGAGAAGACGATCTGATAGAGAGCGCGTTTTTTTACCTGGGCGCGGTCGGCGCGGGAGGGGTGGATTTTCATTATCCAGAATACGAGAGCGCCCGCGAGAGAGATGGAGACCAGGTTTATGAGGAAGAGGATTGCCGCGCCGCGTGCGACCGCCGCGTCGAGCCTGCCGACGCCGATGCCCACCGTGCACAGCGGCGGCATGAGCGCCACCGCGATGGCGATGCCCACCAGCGTGTTACTGATCTTCCTGTTGGCGTTGCCGTAGGCCCCGACCAGGCCGGATGCGATGGCCACGATGATGTCGAACAGGTTCGGCGTGGTGCGCGCGAGTATTTCGGCATTGTACCCGGCTATGGGTATGAGCGAGGAGAGGCCGGCCGAGATGCCGACGGCCAGAAGCGTTCCCTTGAGGAGGGAGCCGAGCGCCGTGCGGATGAGCCCCACGTCGCCCCAGATGACGCCGAGGGAGAAGGCGAGGATCGGCGTCATGAGGGGGGCGACGATCATGGCCCCGATGATGACGGCGGGCGAGCCCTGAAGGAGCCCCGCCGTTGCGATGAGGCAGGAGAGCACGGTGAGCAGGTAGTATTCGATCGACGGCCGCGCCCCCTCGGAGAGCACCTGATAGACCCCGAGGTCCTCCCGCTCCTTTTCCTTTATCCGGCGGTATTCCCGACGTTTGTCGATCCAGAAATCGGCGCTCAGGTAGTTGCGGAGCGTCCGTTCCTCCGGCCGTATGACATGCTCGAAC
>CAZEAH010000616.1:0-2083 GCA_964510075.1 uncultured Leptospirales bacterium
GACGAACATGGTCTCTACATTGAAGCTGTCCTTCGTCTCGGGCTTCATGTATTCGTACAGGGCCATGGCGAAGCCCTGGTAAATGGTGACGTTCGTAACATCCCCCGCCCGTTTGCCGAGCGCCGTCGAAAAAGCGGCCGGTATGTTGACGCCGCCGCCGGTGAATATCCTGTCGTTCGACCGGACCATCGCCGCCGCCTCCTCGGCGGTTATCAGCTTGGCGCGATAGTCCTCGCGGAACGATCCGGGTACTCGTGTTCTGTCCCTGGTGAACTGCGCGATGCTCATATATGCCCCCTGCGTGCCGTGTGTAGCGGCAAAATTCAAAGCGGAAGGAGTTGCCGATCGGTATCGGAACAGCGGTGCGCTTCGAGTTGCCGGCATTATGATATTATGAGCATTTAAGCATATTATATGTCAAGTAATTAAACTATACAAAATATGCCAAAGATGTCGATTGCTGAGGAGCAACAGGGGTTGCGTGGGGGGCGAGAGTCCCTTTGCGCAGGGCCTGAACTCGCGTAAAGGGTGGACGATGCGAAGACCACGAACCTCCGAGCGCTCCCAAATCTTTGAGCTGCGGCTTCCGTGGAGGGGGGAGGTCGCGGGATGTATGTAACTTGAGGAGAAAACCGTCCATCGGGTTTGAGCCTTTCGACAATCCGGTCATTACCGCCGCACCCACGCAGGTTTTCCCGCGATGCGCGCAAACGGTGAGTGGGTGAGGGTATGCGGTGATCAGGCCGGCGCGCCCTCCCGCGACTTATCATATGCCTCGTCGATCTTCGCCGCCAGTATGAAATCGTTCTCGTGAAGTCCGTCGATTTTATGCGTGAACAGGCGCACCGTTACCCTCCCCCACGAGAGCATCAGGTCGGGATGGTGGCCTTCGCTTTCGGCGATGTCCCCGATGCGGTTGACGTAGGCGAGCGCGGTTTTAAAGTCCCGAAAAACGTATTCCTTTTCGAGATGATGGTCCGCAACGTTCGTCCAGCCGTGTATGTTCTGGCTGAAGAGGTAATTCTCGCCGGGGGAAAGCGGCGGGGCTCCCTCCCTGCAGGGGGTGCAGTGTCTGGACTCGAGTTTCTCCATGGCAATACCTGCCTTGCGCTTTGATGTTCTCTATCGAATAAAGATATGAAGATTTTCGGCAAAAGAAAAGCGGGCCGGCTCGGCGGGCGCAATTACAGCGCGTTCCAGTCTTCCTCGCCCGGGAGAAAGGCCGTCAGTCCGCGGCCTCGAAAGGTCCGGATGCAGGACTCAATTTCTTCCTGTGACGGCACATCGTACTCCGGTGCCGAGGGTGCGTTGAGCCACGCCCGCTTGTCGTTTCCCATCCGGTGATAGGGCACCACGGAAAGCGCGCGCACGCCGAGCCGGCGCAGGAAGGAGGCCCATGCGTCGATGTTCTCGGCGACGGCCGTGACGCCGGGGACAAGCGGCATGCGCGGCCACAGTTTCGGCCCTTTCTTTTTCCGTCCGGCGAGCAGTGTGAGGTTTTGCTTGATGACGGCGTTTCCCGCGCCGCAGTAGCGCCGGTGCGCGTCATCGGCGAAGAGCTTGATGTCGAAGAGCACCAGATCGAGCGCGTCGATCATGCGCCGCGCGGCTTCGATGCGGAATATGCCCGATGTTTCCAGGGCTACCGGTATCTTCGCCGCGCGCAGTGTGCGCGCAAGCACGGCGCAGTAGTCGGGATACAGGGTCGGCTCGCCTCCCGAGAGGGTCACTCCTCCGCCGGATTCGCGCATGAGAGGAAATTCCGCCGACAGTTCCCTGAAAAGTCCGTCCACGTCTCTCAGGGAACCCAGGCGCACGAGCGCGCCCGAGGGGCAGGCGTTCACGCAGGAGAAACAGACGCGGCAGAGGGCAGCGTCGCGGTATACCGGTCGTTCGTGCGTATCGACCGGGCAGGCCTGAGCGCACCTGCCGCACGAGATGCAGAGCCTCGCCTTGAAGCCGATTTCCGGTTTTGCGCTCCACGATTCCGGGTTCTGGCACCAGGCGCATCGCAGAGGGCATCCCTTGAAAAAAACCAGGCTGCGGATGCCGGGACCGTCGTGCAGGCAGAAGTGCTGTACGG
>CAZEAH010000617.1:0-2082 GCA_964510075.1 uncultured Leptospirales bacterium
GTCCACGGCTGGGTGGTGGACAATGCGGGACTTGTCATCGCGCACCCGGATGCCCAGGCGGTCATGACGAGCTTGTTCGACGCGCACAAGGACGGATACAGGGCCTTGGACGATTTTGCGAAGAGCGTTCTATCCGAGAATTCCGGCTGGGGCAGGTATTTCCTCCCGGACGGGAACGAGGCGACGGCCTTTTTCCGGCGAATCCCGAACACGCCCGATTGGAGTCTGGGGCTCAGCATCCCCACCCGGGAGATCAACGAGATGTCGAGGTCCCTTACCCGGATTCTCTACATCTTCACCCTCTGTTCGCTCGCCGTCGCTTTGGTCCTGGCCCTCCTCATAGCCCGCATCATCGTCAACCTCGTGAAGATCATCGTGTCCTCCATGGAACACATGTCCGACGGGGAGCTCTATCTCGGAGGTCCGGAGCGCGTGCTTCTAGACCGCGCCGCTTCAAGGACCGACGAATTGGGCATGTTGGCGAAAAAAATGGAGCAGCTCCGAGAGAAGCTCGCGGCGGTGTTCCAGGAGATTCAATCCTCCGCGTTCCAGGTTTCGAGCGGATCGGGCCAGCTCTCGGAGATGGCCCAGGGGCTCTCGAGCGGCGCGACCGAGCAGGCCGCGAGCGTCGAGGAACTTTCGGCCTCGGTCGAGGAGCTGTCGGCCAGCGCGAGTCAGAACACGGACGCCACGCGGCAGATCGAGACCCTCGCGGCTCGGGTCCGGCAGAACGCCGAGGAATCCGAACGATCGGTCGGTACGACATCGGAAAGCATGAAGGTGATCGCCTCGAAGATCGGCGTGGTCGAGGAGATCGCGCGTCAGACGAATCTCCTAGCCCTGAACGCGGCGATCGAGGCCGCCCGGGCCGGCGAGGCCGGTAAGGGATTCGCGGTGGTCGCCCAGGAGGTCCGGAAGCTGGCCGAACGCTCCGCGGCCGCGGCGTCCGAGATCAACGAGCTTTCCAGCAACGGAGTCGCCGTCGCCGACGAGGCCCGGGGGCGGCTCGAGGCCCTGGTGCCGGACATCGTCAAGACCGCGGATTTGATCCGGGAGATAGCCGCGGCGAGCGAGGAACAATCTAGCGGAGTCGAGCAGATGTCGAAGGGCGCGGCTCAGATCGACCTGGTGATCCAACGGAACGCGGCGAATTCCGAGGAACTGGCCGCGACGGCGGACGAGTTGTCGGGCCAGGCGAACAGCCTGTCCGAGGCGATCGGTTTTTTCAAGTTCTCGGAGACGGGTACGGAAGGTTCCCCCGAACGGGGATCCGACGCGAGGCGTGTCCCGTCTGCGCGGACCGCGACGGCTCCCGCGGCTCCTCGGCCGGCCGCGGACGGCCACCCGTCGACGACCGCGATCGCCCTTCGGAAGACCCTCGCAGTCTCCGGTGTCACCGGGGACGAGTTCGAAGAATTTTGACGAACCTAAGGGAGCGACGCAAGATGAATATCGTCGGCGGTACGTCCTACCTCACGTTTTCCCTGAACGAAGTCCGGTTCGCCGTGGATGTGAAGAATGTTCGGGAGGTATTGAAGTACTCCCCCATGACCCGTCTGCCCGGCGGGGAGGATTTCTCCCAAGGTATCATCAATCTGCGGGGAGCCTGTATTCCCGTGGTCGACCTCGGTCTTGTCCTAGGCATGGCCGTTCCGCCCATAGGCGAAACCGCCGCGATCATCGTTCTCGAGGTCGCGAAGGGCGACGAGGTCTTTCTGGCGGGCGCCGTCGTGGATGCCGTCCACGGCGTGGTGAATTTCCCGATTCCGTTGATCGACCCTCCCCGCTTGGGCCCTGTTCGCCCCTCCGAGTTTCTCGTCGGGATCGGAATGGGCCAGGACGGATTCGTCCTTATTCTGGACATCGACCGGGTATTCGCCTCGGGCTCGGAAGGGACAATCGAGGACCTGGTCGAGGCGGTGTGATGAAAGCGATCGGGTACTACCACAGGCGAATTTATTGAAATGGCCCGGGATCACCACGGTAGCGAACGGCGCTATCGGTTACGTGATCATCCCGGGCTTTTTTTAAAATCCTTGCGGCGCGGAAATCATGCGGACGCGACGGCCTTCCGCTCTCCCC
>CAZEAH010000618.1:0-2080 GCA_964510075.1 uncultured Leptospirales bacterium
CGCCCTCGATATCGGCGGTGATGAGGTTAACGGGGCTCTGCTCGCTTCGGATGATTTTTCCCGCCCCCGTGCCCTCGTCCAGGCTTATGACTTTGGCGAGCGGCACGGTCGCGCCGCCGTCGGTCTTGACGAGGATTTTGTAGAGCGCGTCCTCGCCCGCGCGGTCGGCCCGTCGCAGCCGCACGCGCAGGTCGATTTCGTCGTCCTTCTCGCGGTAGCGCGTGGCCACCTCGCCGCTCACGGCCGCGCGGACAGTGGACGCGATCGTGGCGACGCTCAGGCCCAGCGCGGCGGCGTACGCGCGGTCGATGCGGATTCGTAGCTCCGGGTCGCCCCCGTCGAGCGAGGACTCGACGTTCGTAACCCCGCGGAGGGCCCCCAGCCGCGATTTAATGGTCTTTCCGAGCCGCGCGAGCTCGGCGGAATCCTTGCCGTACAGCTCCACGCAGAGCGGCCGCGACGGGCTTCCCAGCAGCGAGGCGACGACGTCCTCGCGCAGGCGGTAGTCCGTCCGAACGCCTTCGCCCAGGCGTATCTCCTTTTTGAGCGAGGCGATTATATCGCGCGCGTCCGGGCGGGCGCCGCGTTTGAGGACCACCCGTATCGAGGCGGCGTTGGACTTCGTGCCGGATATCCTGTCGGTGATGGTGTCCTCGGGGTCCGCGCCTATTTTGGCGTAGACGAAGCGCGTGTACGGCTTGGCCAGAAGGAGCCGCTCGACCGTCGCGGACAGCGCGGAGGTCTCGGCGAGCGGCGTGCCCCCGGGGGCGGCGATCTCCAGGGTGAACTCGCCGGGGTCGACGGCGGGCATGAGCTCTGTTGGGAGGGGGAGGAAGAGGAGTGCGCCGATCGCGCACAGCGCGGCCCCCGCTCCGAGGACTTTACGGTGATTGAGCATGGCGTATCGTATAACGCTTTCGAAAAATAACGTGATCGAATTCATGGCCCGGTCGGAAGCCGCGAAAGCGGCTTTTTCGACCGTCTGCATCCGCTTGAATGGTACAAGTCTTTGCGCACGCTCATCGACCCTGAGGGTGGAGAGCATGGGGATCAGGGTGAATGAGGAGAGCATGGAACAAATCAGCGCGAACGACACGGTAAGGGCGAGGTCCCTGAAAACGGCGCCGGTGATGCCGGAAAGAAACAGGATCGGCAGGAATACGACAATAGAGGTAAGAATCGACGCCACAACCGGGGCCTTGACCTCGTTGACGCCGTCCAGTACGGGGAGGATCGGATCGTGTTTCGGCGAACGCGCGTCAGTGCGCGCGGTTCGTTTCGCCGCGATGGAGTCGAGTACGACGATACCGGCATCGACCATCATGCCGGTGCCGAGGGCCAGGCCGCCGAGGGAGACGGAATTGAGCGATATCCCGCTGAAATACATGAGCGTGAAGGTGCCAAGCACCGAGATGGGTATGCTGGTCGCGATGATGAACGAGGAGCGGGTCTCCTTGAGGACAAACCAGAGCAGAATGAACGCGATGAACGCGCCGAACACCGCCGAGCGAACCACGCTGTCGATCGAGCCGCGGATGAATTCGGACTGATCATAGACGAGATCAATGCCGAATTCGCGCCCGTATCGCTTCCGGAGAAAGTCGATTTTCTCTTTCACCCGGTCGCAGGTCTCGATCGTATTTTTGCCCGGTTCCTTCCGTATGAGGAGGCCGACAGCCTCTTCCCCGTTTGTCCGGATGACGCACTTACGGTCCCTGAAACCGTCGGCGATGTCGGCTATGTCGGCGAGGTAGACGGGTGTTCCCGCCTCGTTTTTACCCACCGCCACGGAGCGAATGTCCTCGATGCTGCCGAATTCGCCGAGGGTCCGCACCAGGTATTCCCGGTCTTCCTTTTCGATGTTCCCCGCCGGGAAGTTGTGGTTGGACGCGGCGACGTTTTCCAGCACCTCGGAAAGCGACAGGCTGTGGGCGTATATCCTGGCGGTATCGAGATCGACGTTGATCTGGCGACGATATCCGCCGTTTATGTCGACGAGGGCGACACCCTCCGTCCGTTCCAGGAACGGAACAAGTTCCTTCTCGACTTTTTTCCTGGTGTGCCGGAAGTCTCCCCCGGG
>CAZEAH010000619.1:0-2078 GCA_964510075.1 uncultured Leptospirales bacterium
GCCGTTCATTTTTTTGTCCGAAAAATTGATTATGTCTCATTTAATGCTTGCAATTTATTTATAAATGCGATACGCGTATATCACGTTATCCGATATTGTCGTGAGTTTCAAAGGAACGTGGTCGTGCGCGCGTTTTTTTCGAATTATTTCCGCTTTCGCGAAAATAATTGTAAAATATTCGCGAAAAGGAACGAAAACAATAATAGACGCGCGCGAACGCACATTCTAACAAACTAATATAGAGGAGAGCTACAATGCCCAAGTGTGCAACCCCGAAGAAGGCGACAGCGGCGAAGAAGCCCGCCGCCAAGAAGGCGACCGTGGCGAAGAAGACCACCGCGAAGAAGCCCGCCGCCAAGAAGGCGACAGCGGCGAAGAAGCCCGTTGCCAAAAAGCCTGCAGCCAAGAAGACCGCGAAGTAAGCGCAGGTACGGACGAATGCAAAAGGCGGGTTATGCCCGCCTTTTTCTTTACCTCACAGAGCCGCCGTTCCGTCTCACGTCTGAGAACATATCCAGTCCGCGGCTTCGGCCAGATTCCCGGCGATATGGTCGGGCGGTACGACAAGCTCTCCTTTATGCCGTTCGCCATGGCCGGTGAGCAGATATATTGTTCTCGAGCCGGCGTTTCGGCCCATTTCGACGTCGTGCGGATGGTCACCAACGGCGAAAGAGCGCGATAGATCGATGCCGTGGCGTTCCGACGCGGCGGTCATGTAGTGGGGAGAGGGTTTGCGGCATACGCAGGGCTGGTCCTTCCGGTGCGGACAGCAATACGTCTCGACGATATGGACGCCCTCCCTTCCCAGCAGGGTGGTGTATTCCCGCTCGAAAACGCCGTATTGTTCCAGGTCGAATACTCCCTTGCCGATACCGGACTGGTTTGTTACGATAAACAGGCTGAATTCCTTCGCCAGCCTCTTCATGGCCTCGATCGCGCCGGGAATAAAACGGACGTTCTGGATTTCGTAGAGGTCTCCGACGTCCTCGTTTATGGTACCGTCCCTGTCGAGAAAAACGGCTTTTTTCATGCCGAACCGCATCCTTTCGTTGATTCCGCGGCGGGGCCGCGACCGCGTTCAATCAGTATACGCCACGGCCTCGGAGTCATCAACTTTTCGCGTCAACCGTATGATTGTCGCCGGTTATTGAATCGAGGAAAACGGCCCCTCGCCGCCGCGCGTGCAGGATACCGATATCACGTCCCGGAGGTTTTCGAGCTGGCGCACCACCTGTTCCAGGCGCTGGTTATCGTGAACGAGAAGCAGCATTCTGCTCGTACTGCCGTCGCCCACACGCCGGCAGATGATTCCCTCGAGGTTGAAGGCGCGTCGCGAGAACAGTCCCGTAACGTGCGACATCACGCCGGGGTGGTTGCGGACCTTGAGCTCAATTACAACGTTTTCCATACGTTTCTCCTCCTATCATGTCGCGGTTGGCCGCTCCGGGCGGCACAATCGGATAGACGTTGGGCTCCGTTTCGACGCCGATGTCGACGACGCAGGGTCCTCCGTCGGCAAAGGCCCGCGCAAGGCCGGCCGCCATCGGCTCGCCCGTATGAATGCTCTTTCCGGATATTCCAAACTCCCTCGCGATCGTCGCGAAATCCAGTCGTGTCTCGAAACGAGAGGCGATGTAGTTCCGTCCATAAAAAAGCTCCTGCTGCTGCCGCACAAGGCCGAGCTGCCCGTTGTTGAACACGATGACGGTTACGGGCAGTCCCAGGTCGGCGAGCGTGGCGAGCTCCTGGATGTTCATCTGGATCGATCCGTCGCCGCTCACGCAGACCACACGCCGACCCGGATTGGCGAGCGCGGCGCCGATGGCCGCGGGCAGGCCGAATCCCATGGTACCGAGTCCGCCGGAGGTCAGGAGCGTGCGGGGCCGGGTGAAGGGATAGCCCTGCGCGACCCACATCTGGTGCTGGCCGACATCGGTGGTGATGATGGCGTTATCCGGGGCCGCGGCGGCGATGGCGGCGATAATTGAAAGAGGGTGCTGCGCGTCCTCGTGGGTGGCGGGGAAGGGGTGTTCCTTCCTGAGCAGGGCCAGGCGCGAACGCCATTCCCGACGCTCGTC
>CAZEAH010000620.1:0-2041 GCA_964510075.1 uncultured Leptospirales bacterium
TTCCGGGTCGGTCGGCCGGTTGCCTCGGGCGTTTACATCACGGGCGCGCCGCTTTCGCCGTTCGCGCTCAGTAATCGTACAGGTGCACCGACGGCCTGCCTCCGGCGACCTCGGCGGCGTCGCGCTCGAGCCGGTTTTCGATCTTCTTGATGCGGTCGACGGTCTCCTCGGTGAAGAGGACGCGGCCGCAGCGCGTGCACTGGAAGGCCGGAATGTCCTCCAGCAGCAGGTAGAAGGTGCCGCGGCTCACGCTGTAACAGCTTTTACCCTCGATCAACGCCCCGCCGCAGCCGCATTCCATGTCCCGTCTCCGTTCGTTGTATGGTGACGCGCAGGCGCCCCGGAAGGCTATATGTCGCGCCGCCGGGCCCGCGCGTAAAGTACTATTTTATCGTCCGGCGCGGGGATTTACAGAAATATTCGGCCCCGGCGGCGGTGGAGGGGTCAGAGCCCATGATTGAGCCTATGATGCTGGTGATCGGATGATGGGGTATGAGCCCTACCTGAGGGCCGCGGCCGGAGGGTCGGACCATAGGGTGGACCGCGGTTCGGGCGGGCGTGGAGAGGCGGGGTCAGAGCCTCCGGAAAGAGCGGTGAAGATGATGGATGATGGGGTAAGAGCCCTGTTCGAGGGGCGAAATGTCCTCGGATGAACTACGGGGTCAGAGCCCCGCGAGCGGGTCGATTTTTTTACACAAATGGCACGGTAAATTTATGAAATTTTTACTACAAGAAGGCCGCTCACGGCTATCTTGCCTTTTGGAAACGGGCGCGGCCGGCGTAACGGTGCGCCCGGCGTTACTCTATGAACACTGGAAGGGGTATGGATATGATCGCCGTAGACGAGTCGCGAACCGCCGTTACCGGCACGGAGGCCCGCGGCCGAAACGCTTCGCCTCTCTTCGAGGCGCCCCGCGTGAAGTACCACGGCATGGTGGTCGGGAAGATCGCAAGCGCCTTTCACTGCGTGCGCGCGGGCACGATGATACGGGACCTGGCCGACGCGCTGGCCGACAACGAGTCTGTGTTCGCGCTGGGCGTGCTGGACGAAGGCGGCCGCGTCGCCGGAATCGTGGTGCGGCGCGACCTTTTCGACATTCTTGGCAAGCCCTTCGGGCGCGACCTGTACACCAACAAGAAGGTGGAAAAGGTGATGAAGCCCGCGGTGACGTTCGATGCGTCGACCAATATCTTCGCCGTGGCCGAGGAGCTCTCCGGCACGCTGAACGCCTCGGTGATCGGCTACTACGTGCTGACGGACGGCAACGGCGTTTTCGCGGGGATATTCTCCTCAAAGGACCTGCTCATCTGTCTTTCGGAGATGACGACCAAGGACATCGAGCTCGCGCGGAGGCTCCAGGCGGGGATGGTGCGCGAGGAATACATGGAAGGGAGCCCGCGTTTCGCCGTGGTGGGCGCGTCGTCCATGGCGAAGGGGGTGGGCGGCGATTATTACCGGATACGGCGCTACGAAGGCATGCGGCGGCTCATCGCGCTCTGCGACGTTTCGGGCAAGGGAATCGCCGCCTCGCTCGTCACCGCCATCATCGACGGCATGATGTCGATCTACGATTTCGCCGGGGGGCTTCGGCACTTCATCATACGGCTCAACGAATACATCGCCGTGACGTTCAATTCCGAGCGTTTCGTCACCGGGGTTTTCGCCGATTTCGACGAACAGACGGGCGAGATCGTCCTCTACGACCTGGGGCATTCGTATATTTTCGTGTTCCGCGACGGAAAGCTGTCGAAAGTCACGACTAAGGACGAGAACATCCCCCTGGGCATCAAACGCGACATCCTCCCGCGGAGCGCGCGCTTTCCCCTGCAGAGGGACGATCTGCTTATCATCATCACCGACGGAATAATCGAACAGACCAACCCGTTCGGGGAGCAGTATGGAATAAAGCGCCTGGCGGCGAAGATTCAGGAGTTCCGGCACAAGGGGCTCAAGCGCATCAAGGACGAGCTCTTCGCCGACATCGCCGTGTTCAGGGGGCGCGAGGTTCAGCACGACGACATGACGATGATCCTGCTGGAG
>CAZEAH010000621.1:0-2040 GCA_964510075.1 uncultured Leptospirales bacterium
GGCTACGATATCCTGAAAAATATAGATTTCCCATGGCCGGTCGCGCAAATAGTGTTGCAGCACCACGAAAAGATGGACGGTTCGGGATATCCTCTCGGAGCTTCGGGAAGAGAAATACTTATAGAATCCAGGGTGCTTGCGGTAGCCGACGTGGTCGAGGCGATAGCGTCGCATCGTCCGTACAGAGCGGCGCTGGGTATAGAGAAATCCCTGGAGGAGATAGTGAAGTTCCGCGGAATACACTTCGATCCTGCGGTTGTCGACGCCTGCGTGATCCTGTTTACCGAAAGGGGTTTTCAGTTCTAAGGCATTCCCTTGCCGAGCGGTTTCAGATTTTCCGGAACCTGGCGTAACGCCGGGGGCCGCTGAAGATTCCGGCCCCGGCACGATCACGCCGCCTTCAGGAGGCCTATCTCCCGCGCGATCTTTCCGCATTGCTCGATGACGAAATCGAGCTGCCAGTCCTCGTGGCTTGCCATAAAGCTCATCCGGATCAACTGCATTCCCTGCGGAGTCGCCGGAAAGATGATAGGATTGTTGAAGACTCCGCCGTCAAACAGTTTGCGCCAGAACATGAAGGTCAGCATATCATCGCCGATGATGATCGAGACGATGGGGGTTTCGGCGTCGACGACACGGAGGCCCAGATCCTTCAGGCCGCGGCGTACACGGTTGGCGTTATCGTGGACACGCTGCACCAGCTCGGGTTCGTTTTTAAGGATTTCGAGCGCGGCCTTTGCCGCAGCCACCTGCGCGGGTGTCATGCTTGCGCTGAAGATGAACGCGGGTGAATGGTGCTTGAGATAGTCGATGACTTTTTTCTCGGCGGCGATGTATCCTCCAAGTGACGCGAGGCTTTTGCTGAACGTTCCCATTATCATGTCGACCTCCCCGTCGAGCCCGAAGTGGCTTGCGGTCCCCCTTCCGCCCCTGCCGAGTACGCCGAGCCCGTGGGCGTCGTCGACCATCACCCGCGCGTTGTGCCTGCGGGCGATCCTCACAACTTCGGGCAGGTTGACGATGTCGCCGCTCATGCTGAAAACGCCGTCGGTAACCAGAAGTTTTCCCGCGTCGTCCGGGATCAGGGAAATCTTTCTTTCAAGGTCCTCCATGTCGTTATGCTCGTATTTTACGAGTACATTGGAACCGGCGCGGCTTTTCGCGATCAGCGTCCCCTGTATGATGCTTGAATGATTCTCGCTGTCGGAAACGATATACTCACCTTCGCCGATCATCGGGACAATCGCCCCCTGATTGGTCTGGAACCCGGTACTGAAAAGAAGGGCGGCCTCCTTGCCGACAAAATCGGCCAGTGCTTCCTCGAGTTCGATGTGGATATCCAGTGTGCCGTTCAGAAGACGCGACCCGGAACAGCCGGTGCCGTATTTCCTGACGGCGGCGATTGCCGCCTCCTTTACCCTCGGATCGTTGGTAAGACCGAGGTAGTTGTTGGAGCCGGCCATTATCGTCCGCTGCTCGTTCATGAAGACAACAGGGCCGTCGTTTTCGTAGATCGGATAAAAATATGGGTAGTAGCCTATGGAACGAACCTCGTCGGCTCGTGTGAATGAATAACATTTTTCAAACAGATCCATCTCGTTCTCTCCTGTTGAAAACAGTGGTCCCCGACGGTCCCGTACGGGATTCCGCGACATTTTCGGTGACCGGGCGTGGCAATGCCACATAAGCGCGGCAGTATACTCACGGGCTCCGATAAATCAACTAAAAAAACATATATGTTATAAAAAAATATATCAATATAGAAAACAATAATAATAAACAAATTAGAGTGAGCAATCATTCATTAATGACTGAATGCTCACTCATCTCCTTTTGCCACTGATTCGCCTGTAAAGTGGTTTTCTACGTAAAGACGGGCAATGCTCGGGAGGACCCATTAATGAAACGTACGGTGAAATACACGCTGAATGAAAAGATGTTGTTTTTTAAACAACCGCAAATAAAATGAGCATGCTATTTAAAAGCATTATATTGGCCCCGATTTCAACCGAGCACCAAATTAGCATAAATTGTGGTTGA
>CAZEAH010000622.1:0-2033 GCA_964510075.1 uncultured Leptospirales bacterium
GTGTAGGTCAGCGTGGTAGCGAGCGTCGACGGCCGTATGTGGAGCGGAAAATCCGACCCTATGCGGAAATAGCTGAGGAAGGCGAGCCCGCCCGCTATCTGCGTTTCGGGCTTGTAATACGCGTGGGGGATGAGTAAAAAATCGTCCTTCTTGACGACCGCGATGTCCTTCTTGAGCTCTTCTTTGGGAAGCGACCCGGCGGGAGGGTCCGCGGCGCGTGTGACGTCCGGCAACGCCAGCACCGCGAGGAGCGTGAGCAGGACCGTAATGTTCCGCCTGATGCGGCTTCCGTGTGTTCTCATCGTTAATGTTCGTGTCCGCCAGTGTGAGCACCGCGATGCCGCCCGCGAACCCCGTACCGTTCGCCGGGGAGGGCGACCGTACCCGGAAGAACGCTGATGCCGGATGTGGAACGAAGGAGCCTGGACCCGCAGCAAATGCACTGGATTTGTCGCATTACTGAATGTCATCGCGAGCCCCGGCCGTTTCGGGGCGTGGCGATCTCTTTACGAAATCCGGCTCTTAATACTTTTACCCGTTGAGAACGCCACCTCGGCCTGTGGCCCCTCATGATGTACATTCCTGTCAGTTTTGGAACAAGTCTAACATATTATTGGAAGGATTGTAGGAAAAAGGCCATAATTATATCAAGAAGTATGCGCCGCGCTCCCGAAATTTTTTAGCGGGGGGACAGGATGAAGATACTTATCGCATATCTCAGCGATTACCGCGACCGGAACGACTACTTTCTCTCCCTCATGCCGGTGGGGGCCTTCTCCATCGCCGCGGCGCTCGAGGCGCGGGGCCACAGCGTAACGCTCGCCAATTATTCGAAAGAAGGCCTCCGCTCCGCGGTCTCCCACATCCAGTCCATCAAACCGGAGGTCGTCGGCCTTTCGGTCTACACGCACAACCGGACCGACTCGTTCCGCCTCGCCGCGGAAATACGCAAGCGGCTTCCGAAAACCCTTATCGTGGCGGGCGGGCCCCACGCCGCGTTCCTCGGCGAGGAGATCCTGCGCCGGGTGAAGGCGGTCGATTACGTCGTGCGCGGCGAGGGAGAGCTCGCGCTTGCGGAACTCCTCGCGCGCGGCGCGAAACGCGCCCCGGCGGCGGATCGCATCATCACCGGAAAACGGATAAAAGACCTCGACGCGCTTCCCGCGCCGGCCCTCTTCGGCGGCGCGATGCGCGGCATCGACCCGAACGAGCAGTTCAAATACCTCATCACCAGCCGCGGCTGTCCGCACCGCTGCGCCTTCTGCTGTTCGCCGCGCCTCTGGGGCCGCGAGACCGCGTTCCGGAGCGCCGGGCGCATCGTCGACGAGATTGAGCACTGCGTTAAGACCTATGGCATAATTTATTTCTCGATACGCGACGATAACTTCACTTTGCGGCGCGAGCGCGTGCTCGAATTCTGCCGCCTTCTCCGGGAGCGGAAGCTCTACATAATGTGGAACTGCCAGTCGCGCGTGGACACCCTCGACGGGGAGATGGTCGTCGAGATGAAGCGCGCCGGCCTGGAGCACATCCAGCTCGGCGTGGAGTCGGGCTCGGAGCGCATTCTCGCGATGTACGACAAACGGACGA
Source organism: uncultured Leptospirales bacterium (assembly GCA_964510075.1). GTDB lineage: Bacteria > Spirochaetota > UBA4802 > UBA4802 > UBA5368 > MVZN01. Next base: position 1,591 of record CAZEAH010000622.1, read on the forward strand.
CCGTCGCCGACATCGAGAGGGCGTCGGCGGCCGTGCGGCGCGCCGGGGCCTATCTCTCCTTTTACCTTATGGCGGGCATGGAGAACGAGCGCTCCGCCGACATTAAAAAGACCGTGGAGCTCATCCGGCGGACGCTTCCCGGCGACGGCGTGGTCTCGCCCGTGGCGCTCTACCCCGGAACGGCGCTCTACGAATCCGTGAAGGCGCGCGGCGACATCGACGACTCCCTGTGGTTCCGTACCAGAGAAAACGGCATCTTTCTGCGCGACGACGCCGAGGTCGGCCGCTGGGTGCACACGCTCGTAAACGAGCTCGGCGCCATACGCGAGCGCTCGTGGTACCGCGAAAAGGATTTCCGCGCGCATCGGCGCGTTGCCGGCGAGGACTGCTGGGTGACTGATATACTCGAAGGCGACTACTATCTCGACGGGGAGCGGTACGAC
>CAZEAH010000623.1:0-2031 GCA_964510075.1 uncultured Leptospirales bacterium
GCGGCCGGGTTCCCGCATCAGCACGGCGTCTCTGTACAGGCTCTGCCTCAGAGAAGGTCGCTTCTCTGTCGGGGAGTACCGCACTCCGATGGTGCCCAGCGGCATGCCGGCGCTCTGGCTGAGGAGGAGGCGCGTGGTGACCTTCTCGACGGGGAAGGGCGAGGGAGGAAACTTCCAGCTTTTAATATAGTTCGTAACGGGCGCATCGAGATCGATCCTTCCCTGTTCGACCAGCCGCATCACTCCCCAGGCGGTGACGGATTTGGAGATGGATTCCACGCGGCAGTGAGTGTGCACGGTCATCGGCGTGCCTTTCGCCGGATCGGCCTGGCCGTATGCCGCGGTCCACACGGTCTTTCCTTCGCCTATAAGGGCGACGACGACGCCCGGAATGTCGTAGCGTTCCATGAGCGCGGGAATACGTCTGTCGAGGAGGGCGGTCATGTCCTTATACGGTCGGTCCGCCGCCGGGGCGGACGGTGTCGGAGTCATACACAGTATCAAGAGAGGTATGATGTATTTCATTGCGCACCCCTGAAGTATTTCTCTACGTTCAATGAGATATCCATGCTTACGATGACGTCAAGGCGAAATCACTGTCGGCTGAAAGGCCCCCGAAACAAAACCTCGTTGACCGATCATCCGATGTATGAACAATACCACCAACTGCACCTACCTGGAGACGCCATGAGAACACTGAAGATCGCGGGAGTAGCCGTCGCCGTACTCGCCGTCGCGCTGTACGCCTCGTTCCAGATATTTTTCCGAACCGCCGTTCCGTCGTACGAGGGGACCGTCACGATCGACGGCCTCGGCTCGAAGGTCGAGGTGCGCACCGACGAGTACGGCATCCCCCACATCTTCGCCGGGAACGACCACGATCTCTTCTTCGCGCAGGGTTACGTCACCGCGCGCGAGCGCATGTTCCAGATGGAGATCACCCGGCTGGCTGGCCGGGGCGAGCTCTCCAGCCTCTTCGGCGAGGCGACAATCGAAAAGGATAAATTTTTAAAAACTGTCGGTATCCACCGCCTCGCGAAGATCGGGTACCGCGCCATGTCCGCGGAGACGCGCGCCATCATCGACGCCTACGCCGCCGGCGTGAACGCGTACATCCGCGACGCGAAGACCCTTCCGCGCGAGTTCGCGATCCTCGGCGCGAAGCCCGGCACATGGGAGAGCGAGGACTGCGTGTCCACGGTGCTCCTCATGGCCTTCAGCCTCACGCGCTCGTTCATGATCGACCTGGTGCTCTATCGCGTTGGCGAGCACGCGGGCGCCGAAACGGCCGAGGCGCTCGCGCCATCGTACCCGGATTTCGCTCCGACGCTCACGGGCAAACGGATGAGCCCCGTGCCGCTCGGCGTTCTGAAAAGCCGGTTCCACACGTTCGAATCGACCGCCGCCGGGGCCTTCATGCACGGCCCGCCGGTGATGGAGCTCCCCGCCAGCAACTGGATGATCTTCTCCGGGAAACGCACGAAATCCGGCAAAGCCATCTTCGCCGGAAGCCCCGACCTCAAGCCGACGCTTCCGGCGTTCTTCTACATCATGCGCCTGAAAGGCGGCAGCTTCGACGTGGCCGGGGGCGCCATGCCCGGCATGCCCGGAATCGGGCCGCTCGGCTACAACGGGCACATCGCCTGGAGTGCCGTAAACGGCAGGGGCGACGAGCTCGATTACTACGTCGAGAAACCCGACCCGAACGACGCGAACCGGTACCTCGCGCCGGGCGGGCCGCGCGCGTATACCGTTATAGAGGAAACCCTGCGCATCAAGACAAAGAAGGGCGTGCGCGAGGAGAAGTATCCCGTAAAAATTTCGCGCCACGGGCCCATCATATCCTCCGTCATGCCGATGGCGCCGGCAAACTGCGCCATGAAATGGGCCGCGTTCGAGAATCCTTCCGCCGACCTCGAGGGGCTCCTGGGCCTCAACCGTGCCCGTAATTTCGCCGCATTCCGCAAAGCGCTCTCGCTTGTAAAGAACAACAACCTGGGAATCGGCTACGCGGATAAGGAAGGCAATATC
>CAZEAH010000624.1:0-2028 GCA_964510075.1 uncultured Leptospirales bacterium
ACCGATGCCCGAGCCCTTTCTCCCCATGAGTTCTGGGGTTTGCAGGCGCGAGAATTTTTTAAACAGGTTTTTTTTCTCCGATTCCGGAAATCCCGGCCCCTCGTTCCAGACCGAAACGCGGATAGAATCGCCTGCTCGTTCGGTGCGCAGTCGAATGCGGCCCTTCACGTTGCCGTATTTTACCGCGTTGCCGATAAGATTGACCGCGACGATCCTGAGGAGCTCGGGATCAAATTCCGCCGCGAGGGTCGGTCCGTCATAGTTTTTCTCGAGTGTTACTGCATTTGCCTGGATCTGCGGCGCGACGATTTCGATGGCGGGTTCGAGCACGTCGGCGATAATGTCGCCGGGTCGCCGGTCTACACGCGCGCTGCCGTTCTCGAAGCGCGAGAGGTTGAGGTACTCGTCGGCGAGCCCGGTGAGGTACTCGGCTTTTTTCAGGATTCGCTCCAGCATGTCCCGGTGCTTCGGCTCCATGGGCCCGAAATAGCCGTCGGCGAGCGAGCGGCCGAGCTGGATGATGGACGAAAGCGGGCTTTTAAGCTCGTGGGTGACGAAGCCGAGCATCTCCATGTAGGCGCCCATGGCCGCCGAAAGCTGTTCGATACGATAGGCCTTTTCGACCGCCTGAGAGATGCGTTCGGCGACGGCCATGTGCAGAGCGATTTCGCGTTCGCCGTACGCGTTCGGCGCGCGCGAACTGCGGAACAGAAGCCCGACCCGCCGCCCGTCAACTTCCAGCGGACAGGTCATGCTGGAGAGGACGCCCTCGCGGAGAAGAAGGCGCGTGGACTCGCTGTCCGGGTGGGTATCGAAATAGCGCTCCAGGTCGTTTATGATCCTGGGCCGTCCCGATTCGAATATCGGCGCGAGCGAACTGCCGCCGATGTCGGAGGCGTACCCGCGGTCGAGGTGAAGGGGCGCGTAGGCGGCCCTTACGTAATAGAGCGAAAGGCGGCTTCCCTCCTCCTCGATAAAGCCGATGCCTATGCGGTCACAGGGCATGATGTGACGGGTTTCGTCGAACAGGAAATCGATGATGGACGTCAGGTTTTCCCCCGACGCGATACGGCGGTTGACGTGTTCGAGCGCCTCGATCTCCGGAGGGGTGAAGCCCCCGCCGGACGGTGGTCCGCTTACATATGAAAGCGGGCGCGAAGAATCTCCGTGCATGGATCAGTACCGCACCTGATTTCGGCCGGCGTTTTTGGCCTCGTAGAGGCGAACGTCGGCGAGCGAGAGGAGCTTCTCATAATTTTCCCGGCTCATGTCGTCGGTTATCCCGAAGCTGATGGTTACGGAAAGCCCGTTCGCGATAGACGACCAGTCGTGGGACTCCACGGTCTTTCTGATGCGCTCGCAGACCATGACGGCCTCGTCGATATCGGTTTCGGGCAGAATGAGCACGAACTCCTCTCCGCCGTAGCGCGCGATTATGTCGAAGGACCGGATGCTCTGGCGGAAGAGCCGCGCGATGACCCGGAGCACCTCGTCGCCCACCTGGTGGGAGAAGGTATCGTTGATCACCTTGAAGTGGTCGATGTCCGCCATGGCGACGCTCAGCTTGAGGTTATAGCGCCGTGCGCGGGCGAACTCCTGCGAAAGCAGAAGTTCGAGGTAGCGCCGGTTGAAGAGCCCCGTGAGAAAGTCCTCCTTGGACTGCCGTGCGAGTATCTCTTTCTGGCTGTCTATGATCTTGCGGTTCGTAAAGTCGCGTATGTACTGCATGTAGAATATGCGTGAGAGCACCCAGGCGATGGCGGCTATAGAGCCGATATTGATGCAGTACCCTTTGAATCGATGGGGATCGATCTCCATGGAATGGAGGGCATAGAGGAGCACGGCGCACGGCAGGATAAAAACCGCGAGCGCCAGGCGGGCGCTCATGAGATAGGCGCACGCGACAGCGAACATTCCGACGATAAAGGCGGTGATGTCCTTGTGTATGAACTGATCGGCGATCGATACGGCGGAGCTCCACACGAGGATGAACACCGCGAACACCGCCGCGAGCGTCCGGTGATAGGG
>CAZEAH010000625.1:0-2025 GCA_964510075.1 uncultured Leptospirales bacterium
GCCATGCGCTCTGCTACAGGGCCTATTTCGCCTTTATAAAGAACCCTCTCGTCAACTCGAAGGGGCAGAACACCTCGGCCATCTACGGGTTCGCGCGCATGCTCTTCAGGCTGCTTGCCGACCAGAAGCCCGACTACCTGGTGGTGGCCTTCGACCCGCCCCGGAAGTCCTTCCGCTTTGCCCTGTACCCGGAGTACAAGGCAAACAGGGAGAAGATGCCGGACGACCTTCGGTCCCAGATCGAGGAGATAAAGCTGATGGTGGAGACGCTGGGCATCCGGAGGATCGAGGAGGCCGATTACGAGGCCGACGACGTGCTGGGCTCCATCGCGCGCTCCCACGCCTCGAAGGACCTGGAGGTGGTCCTGGTAACCGGGGACAAGGACGCCTACCAGCTCGTTGACGACAACACCTCCATCTACGCCAACAGGAAGGGCATTGCCGAATTCGAAACCTACGACGCGGCCGCGGTGCGCGAAAAGCTCGGCATAATGCCCGCCCAGGTGATCGATTACATGGCGCTCGTTGGCGACGCCTCGGACAACATCCCCGGCGTGCGCGGCGTTGGCGAGAAAACCGCGCTGAAGCTCATCCAGGAATACGGCAGCCTCGACGGCGTTTATTCGAACCTCGACCGGATCAGGGGAAAACTGCGGGAGACGCTCGAATCGAACCGCGATATGGCATACCTCAGCCGCGACCTGGTGACCATCCGCACGGACCTGCCTGTCGCGTTTACCATCGACGAGGCGCGTACGCCCGACGTACACAGCGAGGCCGCGCGCGCCTTCTTTCGGTCGCACGAGATGGAATCGATCGTCAGGGAGCTTTCCGGCGATGAGGACGTAGCCGACACGGGGCCCGCGGCCGGATCGACCGCCCGCGCGGACCGCGACTACCGCATCGTCCGAAACACCTCCGAGCTCGAACGGGCCATCGCCGCGATCCGGGCCGCGGGCATGGTGTCGGTGGACACCGAGACAACCTCGGTGAACCCGGTCGCGGCGGAGCTTGTCGGCATCTCTCTGTCGGTCGGCGAAAACGCCGGCTGGTACGTTCCGGTGCAGAACCGGTCGCTTTTCAGCGAGGAATGCGTGGACCGCGCCGAGGCCCTGGCGCTCCTCAAGCCCGTTCTGGAGGACGCCTCGGTCCGAAAGATCGGTCAGAACATCAAGTACGACATCGTGGTCTTTAAAAATGCGGGGATCGAGCTCGGCGGCGTGCACTTCGACACCATGATAGCTTCGTACCTGCTGGACCCGTCCGAGCGGCGCCACAACATGGACGACATGGCCATGAAGTTCCTCAACTACAAGACCACCACCTTCAAAGAGCTGGTGAGCAAGGGCAGGGACACGCTCTCGATAACCGAGGTGCCCCTGCGGGAGCTCGCCGACTACGCGATAGAGGACGCCGACATTACGCTGCGTCTGTACCGTATCCTCTCGGCCAGGCTGGAGGAAGAGGGTTTTTCGCGGCTCTTCCACGAGGTGGAGATGCCGCTCGCGCGCGTGCTCGCGCTCATGGAGCTGTACGGAGTGAAGATAGACATCGCGCATTTCAGGGCCCTTGCGAAGGAAAACCGGCGACTGCTCGAGGAAACCGAGGAGCGGATTTACCGTGAGGCCGGTTCGCGCTTCAACATCAACTCCACGCGCGAGCTTTCGGCCGTGCTCTTCGAAAAGCTGGGCCTTAAACCCGTGAGGAAAACCAAGACGGGGTACTCCACCGATATCCAGGTGCTCGAGACGCTCAGGGGATCGCACCCCATCATCGACGACCTGATCGCATACCGCACCCTGGCCAAACTGAAGAGCACCTATATCGACAGCCTGCCGGAGCTCGTGCTCCCCGCCACGGGCAGGATCCACACCTCGTTCAACCAGACCGTGGTGGCCACGGGCCGGCTGTCGTCGTCCGATCCCAATTTACAGAACATCCCTGTGCGCGACGAATTCGGCAGAAAGATTCGGCGCGGGTTCGTGCCCGAAAAGGGGATGCTGCTCCTCTCGGCCGACTATTCGC
>CAZEAH010000626.1:0-2017 GCA_964510075.1 uncultured Leptospirales bacterium
CTGTCGAGTCCTTCAATCCGTATGAAGGCTGCGAATCTTTCACGGCGACAACTATGATATCGCCTACCGTGGCGTAACGCCTGCGCGAACCGCCGAGAATCTTAATGCACTGTACTCTCTTAACGCCGCTGTTGTCGGCGACATTCAACATCGTCTGTACCTGGATCATGACAAACCCCTACTTCACCTTCTCGATAATCTCGACCAGACGATACCGCTTGTCCTTCGAAAGCGGCCTGGTTTCCTCAACCTTCACGAGATCGCCGACGGAGCATTCGTTTTTCTCGTCGTGGCCCTTGATCCTCTTGGTCATCCTGACCGACTTCTTGTACAGCGAGTGCATCATGAGCCTTTCTATCTCTACAACGATGGTTTTATCCATCTTGTTGCTTACCACCTTGCCGACAATCTGCTTCTTGTTTTTCTTCGCGGTCTCCATGAAACGCTAACGCTCCTGATGAATTGTTATTTCCCTTTCGGCGTCCTGATGCCGAGCGCGTATTCCCGCTTGAGCGTCAATATCCGCGCGATGTGTTTCTTGAGAGTGCTCACCCGCTTGGGATTGTCCACCTTGCTCGTAACGCTCTTGAAGCGCTGCTTGCGTATCTCTTCTTTCGCCTCTCGCATGCTTCTGTCGAGCTCTTCTATATTGAGTTCCTCGAGTTTTCCCTTCATATATCTAACCCTGTGCCCGTTACTTTTCGATGCCGGTAATCTTCGTCTTTACCGGAAGCTTGAATGCGGCAAGCCTCAACGCGTCCTTCGCCAGTTCTTCGCTGACGCCGGCTATCTCGAAGAGAATACGGCCCGGCTTGATGATCGCGACCCATCCCTCAGGATTTCCCTTACCTTTACCCATGCGGGTTTCGGCTGGCTTTTTTGTGACCGGGTAGTCCGGGAAAATCCTGATCCAGAGCTTTCCGCCGCGTTTCACCTTTCTCGAAATGGCGACACGCGCTGCCTCTATCTGCTTGCTGGAAATCTTGCCGCATTCCATGGATTTCAGAGCGAACTCACCGAATGAAATAGTCGACCCGCGAAAGGCCTTGCCCTTCATCCTGCCCCGCTGCAGCTTCCTGAATTTAGTCCTCTTTGGCATCAACATGGCAAAACCCTCGCTTACTTCGTCTTCCGCTTAACGGTATACTTGTCCTCGTCCGATTCCTCTTTCTTCGAGAGTATATCGCCGTTGTAAATCCACACCTTTATTCCGATCAAACCGAACGTCGTGAGGGCCTCGGCCGTGCCGTAATCGATATCTGCACGGAGTGTGTGCAGCGGTATCCGCCCTTCCTTATACGATTCCGCCCGGGATATCTCCGCGCCGTTCAGGCGGCCCGAAATCGCCACCTTGATTCCCAGCGCCCCGCCGCGTATCGCGCCGGCGATCGCCTGCTTCACCGCCCTCCGGTAGGGAAAGCGCCCCACTATCTGCGAGGCAACCTGCTCGGCGATGATCTTAGCATTCTTTTCGGGCTTCTTGACCTCATTGATGTTGATATAAACATTCTTGGATGATATCTTCTGCAGCTCCGCCTTCAACACTTCGATATCAGAGCCTTTCTTTCCGATAAGCAGACCCGGCCGCGAAGCATGAATGTTGACATTGACCCTGTCGGGGAAACGTTCGATAGCAACCTTGTATATTCCTGCGTTCTTATGTTTCTGCTGAACATGCCGCTGGATGGCGAGGTCCTCATGCAGGTTCCTGGAATACTGCTTTTTCTCCTCGTACCATACGGAATCCCATGTACGGTTCACTCCGACCCTGAGACCTGTAGGATTGACTTTCTGACCCATAGCGCTTTTCCGTGCCTCTTAGTTTTCGTTCGACAGAACGACGATGATGCTGCTGGTCCGCTTCCGAAGCCGGGAGGCCCTGCCCCGGGCGCGGGCGCGAAAACGCTTCATCGTCGGCCCTTCGTCCACGGTGATCTTCTTGATGTACAGATCCTTTTCGAGAAGGTCGGGTTTCTGATACTTGGCGTTTGCTCCGGCCGAATAGAGAGCCTTAAGG
>CAZEAH010000627.1:0-2014 GCA_964510075.1 uncultured Leptospirales bacterium
GCTTTGATGATGGCGCGATTGGCCTCCATCATCGCCGCCTTGTAGGCGAGCGGGCGCATGCACTGGCTGCCGACATGGAAGGAGACGCCCATCGTCTCTTCGGTCGCCGCGCGCGCCTTGCGCAGGAGATCGGCCGCCTGCCCGGGGATGGCGCCGAACTTCGCCGCAAGCGGCAGCGAAGCGCCGTCATTGGAGACGGCGAGCCGCACGATCAGGGTCAGATCCTTCGCGCCGCCGGTTTCGACCAGAATTTTCGAAAGCTCGTCCTCGGTGTCGAGCACGAAGGTGCGCACGCCGAAATCGTGATAGGCGCGCGCAATCGCCCGCCGCGATTTCACCGGGTGCATGAAAGCGAGCTTCGCCTCCGGCCCGAACCGCTCGGCCACGAGCGCCACCTCCGCTTCGGAGGCGACGTCGAACCCGCGCACGCCCGCCGACCAGAGCGCATCGAGCGCCCAGGTGGAAGGGTTCGCCTTGACGGCGTAGAAAATCTCCCCCGGAAAGTTCGCAAGGAACCATTCCGCGGCGGCCCTGACCCGATGCGGACGCGCAATCACGATCGGCCCGTCAGAGCCGGTCTTGCGCACTGCATCCAGGGGCGTGTGGACAGAGTCCATCCGGCGCTCCCGTAACGCTCAGGCTGCGCGGGTCTACCCCCGTAGCAGCGATGTTGAACCCAGGCCGGCGTTAGTCGGACATGCTTAATGTCAGGTCCGCACCCATCGCCGCGTTCGAGAGCGGGGCTTACGCCGGGGCCGTGCCGTGGCTCGTAAGAACGAGGAAGCGCCTCGTTCGAACCAGAGCCCTTTTGGAAGGGGCTCGACGGTCGGTCCCGTGTGGCCTGGGCCGAGGGAGCGTTAGTGGACGCTGTTTCCAGGTCCGCCGGTAAGATCGCTCATAAGCGAATGCGCCCCCCCTGTAAAGGTCGTGAGAGCCCCGCCGCACCCTTTTTTCGCGCGGGTTCGAGCCGAAAGGGGAGGGCGCCGCCGCCCAGATTCCGCCGCAATATTGTCGCGCGACCGTTACGCGCCAGCGTTAGCAGTCAGGTTAGGCGGGGGAATGGCGTTCGCCGCGCCGCGCCGGCTGGGAGAATTCGCCATGACGCACTATCGCGCTTTCACCGCTTTCGCCGCGATGACCCTCGCCGCCGCTTTGCTGGGCGCCTGCGCCGGCGAGCAATCGGCGGAGACCGCCGTAATCGTGGACGGCTCGTCCACCGTGTTTCCGATTTCCGAGGCGGTGGCCGAAGGCTTCCAGGCCGGGGAAGGTCGCGGCGTGCGCATTACCGTGGCCGAGTCTGGCACCGGCGGCGGCTTCCGCAAATTCTGCCGCGGCGAAACGCAGGTTCAGGGCGCGTCCCGGCCCATCACCGTCGCCGAGATGCAAAGCTGCGCCGGCGCCGACGTGAGCTACATCGAGCTGCCGATCGCGTTCGACGCGCTTTCCGTCGTGGTCCACCCCTCCAATCCGTTGACCGAAATCACGGTCGCGCAGCTCGGCAAGATCTGGACGCCGGACGCGCAAGGCGTCGTGACCAATTGGAAAGACGTGGACCCCTCCTTCCCGGATCTGCCGCTGACCCTTTACGGGCCTGGCTCTGCCTCCGGCACCTTCGAATATTTCACCGAAGCCGTGGTCGGCAAGGCCAAGTCCTCGCGAACCGATTACACCCCCTCCGAAGATGACAACGTGCTCGTTCAGGGCGTCTCGAGCGATCAGGGCGGCCTGGGCTATTTCGGGCTCGCTTATTACCTCGCCAATAAGGATCGCGTGCGCGCGCTGGCGATCAAGCCGACGGCGGACGCCCCGGGCGTTTACCCCTCGCCGGAGGCCGTGCAGGACGGCAGCTACACGCCATTGGCCCGCCCGATATTCATCTACGTGAACGCGGCCGCCCTGGATCGCCCGGGCGTGCGCAACTTTGTAACCTATTACCTGCAGACCGCCGCCCAATATGCGAAGCAGGTGAATTACGTGCCGTTGCCGGAGCGGGATTACGAAATCGGGCTTGAGC
>CAZEAH010000628.1:0-2007 GCA_964510075.1 uncultured Leptospirales bacterium
CCTCGCCCCCTATGCCTGCCGGGACGAGCGATCGCGGGGGCGACGCTATGCCGAAGAGCGTGTACTCGATGATGTCGTCGAGAGCGGCGTGTATGTCGCCGATCTCCCCGTACACCAGCCACTGCAGAAGGATCTGTTTGACGCTTCCCAGAATGACGTAGGAGATGATGTCGGGGTCGAGCTTCCGGATGGTGCGCCCCTCCATGCCCTCGACCAGAAGCCGGCGGATGGCGGCGAGAATTATCGCGAAGAAGTCGGACACGCTGCGGTCGAACTGGTCGTCGTGGCCCAGGGGCGCGGTGATAAGGAGGAGCGCGAGGTCGCGGTTGCTCTCGAGCGCGTCGACCAGGCCCACGCTCATCTCGCGTATCTGCGCCGAGAGCGGTGCGCCCTCGCCGGCGCGTGAGATGTTGATCCCCATGATGGAGTCGAGCAGGATCGCGGCGAAGCGGTCCACCAGGAGCTGAAAGATTTCCATCTTTCCGGGAAAATGCGCGTAGAAGGTGCTGCGGGCGATGCGCGCCTCGTCGATGATGTCGCTCACCGTCACGGCGTGAAAGCCCCTGCGCACGAAAAGGCGCTTCGCGCATTCGACGATGAGTTCGCCGCGCTCTTTCTTGTTCATGGCCTTCCCGTTTCGGCGCGGACGCCGTGCCGAAACGCAGTCAGGTGATTGTCTCCGCCGGGCTGTTACGCACGGCAAAACGTCACGTCTGGGGGGCGTCGCGCTAACTGTTCTCAAAACCGCCCGTAATCGCCGATTTTGCAAGTACTTTATTCTTCACCAGCTCGAGAAAGGCCTTCTCGGACAGCTCCCGGTCGCCGATGTCCGGAACCGCCGAGAGCGCGTACACCGCCAGCTCGTAACGGTGCACGCCGCTTCCGCGCGGAGGCTGAGGCCCGCCGTAGCCGCCAAAGCCGAAGGTGTTGACTAGCTCCCGACAGCCCTCGGGCATGCGGGACATGGACGCGCCTTCGGCGAGCTCGATGTCGCGCGCCGGAAGTCCGGCGCCCAGCCAGTGCACCCAGGAGCGCGCCATGGGATGGCGGTCGACGAATGCGATCGCGAGCGAAGCGGCGCCGGGCGGAACACCTGTTACCTTCAGGTGCGGCGAAACGTTTTCGCCCCCGTGTATGGCTTTCATGGCGTGCCGGGCGGGAATAAGGCCGCCGTCGGAAAACGAATCGGAGACCAGCCGCATGTGGTGCCTCCTGCACGAATGAAGCGACCGTGTTCGTCCGCGCCGGGCGGCGGGTACGGTCGCCGATATGAGTGATGATCGAACTCGTCATCATTTCCCTGATTTTATTCGATTTCGCTTAAATGTCAATCGGATTGCTCATCGCGGGCCGGCCGAGGCCATACGGTCGGGGCAGTATTGATGCCGCGGTCGATTTGAGGCGTCAGTCCGCGGCCGAGAGGCCCGTCTCGAGCCGGCGTTTCACCGTGCGGAGCTCGGAGTCCGGCACGTTTCCGGGGACACCGTGGGAGTGGATGAGCTCGCGGAGCAGGGGAATGGAGTTGATGAGAAGGCCGTAGTAGTACCAGTCGCCCGTCAGGCGCGCGGCGAAGAGCGCCTCCGCGTCGTCCAGTGTCTCGCGCGCCGGGCAGGAGAAGGTGCGGCAGGTGCGCTCGAAGAAGCCGCGCGCCGCGTCCGCTTCCGGCGGCCGGGAATAGACCAGACAGCCGATAAGGGTACGGTCGGCGTCGATGAATCCCACAAAGGGGCAGCATATCGCGTCGTCGTGGAGAGCGGTGACCGATGTATGCTCCGCCGGCACGGACCCTGGAGGCCGCATTTTCGCGCCATCGGCCTCCGCCCCACGCGCGCCGAAGAGCGCGGTGCGCCGGGAAAACTCGGCGTGCATCGCCGCGCGGCCGAGCGCGATATTGTGGCTGCCGCAGCAGAGCGCGCACGAGGCGCCGTACCCCGGCTGGCAGATGTTGATCGTTCCCCTCATTGCCTAACGGTGTCCAGTATGTCGCCATGACGCCGGGGGGCAAGT
>CAZEAH010000629.1:0-2002 GCA_964510075.1 uncultured Leptospirales bacterium
GGATCGACCAGTACGAACACGACTGGGGAGGGAACCTCTCCACCGACGATTACCGTACCATCGGGCATATCGCGGGAGCCTTCGCGCGCGAGAAGGCCGGGGGAAGGATCTTCGGCATACTCGAGGGGGGCTATTATGTCCAGGACCTCGGCAAAAACCTCGAGGCGTTGCTTACCGGCATCTGCGAAGGGCGCTCGGGCACGGTTTAAAGGTCGAAGCTCGCGCGTTCGCGCGCGGCGTCGATCTCCAGGGAGAAGCCCTTTTCAATCATCTTGTTTCGGTAATGGTCCACCAGCCGGTCGAGCTCCGCGTCGGTGCGCAGCGGCTCGTGATGGAAAAAGAACAGGTGCTTCACCCCCGCCTTGAGCGCCAGGTTGACGACATGGTGCGTATGGCTGTGGCCCCATCCTTTGTGGCTGCCGTACTCCGCCGGCACGTACTGCGAGTCGGCCACCAGCGTGTCGGCCCCGCGCACGAAATCCACAAGCCGCCGGTTCATCTGGCGCGCCACGGCCTCGGTTTCGGGATCGCTGTCGTTAAACACGTTGTAATAGGGCTCGTTGTCGCCCAGATAGATGAAGACCCTGCCCTTATAGGTTACACGATATCCAAGGCAGGTTACCGGGTGGTTGAGCATCTGGGTCCTCACCGTGTAATTCCCGATCCGTAACTCCTCCTCCCTGAGCTCGCGGAAGCGAAGGTCCGCCGAGAGCTCCGCGGTCCGCACCGGGAAATACGAGTATTTCATCTGGCCGGCGATAACGTCCTCCATGGTGAGCTCGAAGGTGGAGGGGCCGTACACCGTCACCCTGTTGCCGGGGATGTAGATGGGCGTAAAGAAGGGAAAGCCGTTGATGTGGTCCCAGTGCGGGTGAGAGATCATAAGGTTGATCTCGTGCTTCTTCGAGAGGTCGAGCGAATCGCCGAGCGCCCTGAGTCCCGTGCCCGCGTCGAAGATGATCCAGTCGCCTTCGTCGGAACGGATCTCGAGACACGATGTGTTGCCGCCGTATTTCACCGTCGTGGGTCCGGGGACCGGAATGGAGCCCCGCACCCCCCAGAATGTCACCTTCCAGTCGCCCATTGCCTATTTCAAAAAGAGCACCGCTTTTTCGATCTCGTTGTTGATGGTTGAGAGCGCCGCGAAGACCCCCTCCTCGTTGAGCCCCAGCGCCGTCCATACCTTCTCCGGCACGGGCTCGACGCGGTAGTTGCCGCTGAAGCCGATTTCCAGCGACTTCACGAAGGTGTCCGCCACGCACACGCTCATGGAGAAGATTGCCGATGCGCCTTCCAGCACCGGCTGGTGGTGGCGCCCCACGGAATAGAGCAGGCTGTTGGCAAAACGCCACTTCTTTCCTATGGCGATTCCGATCTCCTCGTGCGTAAGGCCGAACATGCGACGCTCGATGTCGGTGATGGGCTCCTCCCGCTTCGCGGCCTCCTCTAAGACCCGGTTCATCTCCTCGGGAAAGAAGTTGTTGATGAGCACCTTGCCGATGTCGTGAATCAGGCCGGCGATAAAATACTCCTCCAGAAGCTTCTGGTCGACGTTCATCCGGCGCGCGATGAGCTTGGTGGCCACGGCCACGCCCAGGGAGTGCTTCCAGAAGTCCTGCCCGTTGAGCGAGGTATTGCCTTTAAGGTTCACCTTTCCCAGGAAGGCCGATGAGAGCGCCACGTTCTTGATGGTATTGAGCCCGAGCATCACCACGGCCTGTTTGAGCGACTTGATCTCCTGGGGCAGGCCGAAATAGGCGGAATTGACCATCCGGATGACTTTGGCGGTAAGAACCGGATCGAGCTGGATGACGTCGGTAAGGTCCTGGGCCGAGGACTTGACGTTGTTCGCAACCTCGGTGATTTTGTGGATGACCGGGGAGAGCGTCGGCATCTGGTCGATGGATTCTTTGACCCTGTCTATAACGCTTTTCATAATCAGTAAAAATACCAGTAAACGATGTCGACGGCAAGCACCGTCCAGAAGAATACGGTGAACCCC
>CAZEAH010000630.1:0-1996 GCA_964510075.1 uncultured Leptospirales bacterium
GGTGTCGACCGAGATGATAGGCAACGACGCCTTCCAGGAGGCCGACATCACCGGCATCACGAGGCCCATCTCCAAGCACAACTATCTCGTGCAGAGGGTGGACGACCTGGCGCGCATCATCAAGGAGTCCTTTTATATCGCCTCCACGGGCCGTCCGGGGCCGGTCGTCATCGACGTTCCCGTGGATGTCTCGAAGGCGGAGACGAAGTTCGCGTATCCTGAGCACGTGCATCTGCGCAGCTACAAGCCCGTGTACAAGGGACATCCCCTGCAGATCAGCAAGGCGTGCGCGCTCATAGAGCGGGCGAAGCGGCCGGTCATCTATTCGGGGGGCGGCGTGATAAGCTCCAACGCCAGCGCGGAGCTGCGGGAATTCGTAAAGAAGACCGGCATTCCCATCACCACCACCCTCATGGGGATGGGGGCGTATCCCGAGACCGATCCGCTCTCCCTCAAGATGCTCGGCATGCACGGCACCTGTTACGCCAACCAGGCGGTGCACGATTCCGACCTGCTCATCGCCATAGGCGCGCGCTTCGACGACCGCGTTACCGGCAAGATCTCGGAGTTCATTCCGGAGGCGCGGGTAATCCACATCGACATCGACCCCTCGTCGGTGAGTAAAAACGTCCAGGTCGACGTTCCGATCGTCGGGGACTGCAAACAGGTGCTCGCCGAGATCAACAAATCGGTAAAGGCCCCCGAGATCGGCGAATGGATAGAGAGGCTGAAAAAACTGAAGGCGGAAAACCCGCTCACCTATAAAGACAGCGAAACGAAAATCAAGCCGCAGTACGTCGTTGAGCGCGTCTACGCGCTCACCAGGGGCGAGGCCGTCATCTGCACCGAGGTGGGGCAGAACCAGATGTGGGCCGCGCAGTTCTTCGAGTATACCGAGCCGCGCACCTTCATCTCGTCGGGGGGGCTCGGAACGATGGGTTTCGGCTTTCCTGCGGCCATCGGTGCGCAGATCGCGCGGCCGGACAGGCGGGTGGTCGACATCGCGGGCGACGGCTCCATACAGATGAACATCCAGGAGCTCATCGTCGCCGTGCAGCACAGGCTCCCCATCGTTATCGCCATACTCAACAACGGCTTCCTGGGCATGGTGCGCCAGTGGCAGCAGCTTTTCTACGACAGGCGCTACTCCCACACCTGCATCAGCTTCGCGCCCGATTTCGTCAAGCTCGCCGAGGCGTACGGCGCGGAGGGTATCCGCGTGGAAAAGAAGGATGAGGTCGACGCCGCGATCGCGCGGGCGCTCGCGATAACCGACCGTCCCACGGTCATCGATTTCAGGGTGGACCGCGAGGAGAACGTCTATCCCATGGTGCCCGCGGGCAAGACCATAAAGGACACCATCACGAGGGAACTCCTATGAGGCACGTCATATCCGTCAAGGTGGAGAACAAGTCGGGCGTCCTCGCGCGCGTGGCCGGGCTCTTCTCCGCGCGCGGCTACAATATCGATTCGCTGGCGGTAAGCCAGACCGAACAGGAGGACGTGTCGGTGATGACGATCGTGGTGCGGGGCGACGACCGCATCATCGAGCAGGTAAAAAAGCAGCTCAACAAGCTTATCGACGTCATCAAGGTCTCGGACCATTCCGAATACCCTTCGGTCCAGCGCGAGCTCGCGCTGGTCAAGGTGAACGCGCAGCCTTCAAAGCGCTCCGAGGTCTATCAGCTCGCCGAAATATTCAGGGCGGAAATAGTTGACATATCGCTTAAGACCATTACACTCGAGCTTACCGGGGAACCGGAGAAAATCGACAACTTCATCGAGCTGATGCGGCCGTATTCCATAAAGGAACTCATCCGCACGGGACGCATTTCGATGAACAAGGAATAGCGCGTAAATTTGCCCTGCCGGCGTCGCGGCGACGAATTCCCGAATCGATGAGAACTGCCCGCGGCGCGCCGCGCGCCGTCGTCTCCCGCCGGCGCGGGGGCGTTATATTATAAGGAGTGAACCAATGGCGAAGATGTATTACGAT
>CAZEAH010000631.1:0-1995 GCA_964510075.1 uncultured Leptospirales bacterium
CGCGCGAGGCGGGCGTGAGGAGCCTGGAGAACAGCGTAAAGAAGATCATGCGCAAGTGCACGCGCCGCTTTGCCGAGGGGGCCGAGGGGAAGATACACATCACGGCCGACAACATAGAGGAATTCCTCGGAAAGCCCGTGTTCACCGACGATTCGCTCTACGACCGCGACATCCCCGGCGTCGTTATGGGGCTGGCCTGGACCGCCATGGGAGGCGCGACCCTGTACGTGGAGGCAACGGCCGTTCCGTCGAAGGCCAAGGGATACAAACAGACCGGCCAGCTCGGCAACGTCATGAAGGAGTCCACGGAGATCGCGTACACCTATATCAACTCGCGCGTTAAAGAGTACGGAATCCCCGAGGACTATTTCGAGAACCACACCATCCACCTGCACGTGCCCGCCGGGGCCACGCCAAAGGACGGGCCGTCGGCCGGCATTACTATGGCGACGGCGCTCTATTCGCTGGCCAGGAACAAGCCGGTCAAAAAGCGCGTCGCCATGACGGGAGAGCTCACAATTACCGGAAAGGTCCTGCCCATTGGCGGAGTGAAGGAAAAGACACTTGCCGCCAAACGGGCCCGGGTGAAGACCATCATCTTCCCGCTGGAGAACAAGAAGGACTTCGACGAGCTCCCCGGACACGTGAAGGCGGGGCTGGACGCGCGCTTTGTCAATTATTTCGACGACGTGCTGTCGATAGTCTTTTAAGCTTCGCTCCACAGTGACGCAAATGCACCGCATTTTCCGGACCTTCGGGTCCGGAAAATTTTTTACATTGCACGCATTTAATATTGACAGAGGTAAAGTATTTTAGTATATTCTTAACATTGTTCGTGTCCCTTGCGCAAGTTAAGGAAAGCGACCTGTTTTCATGTCGCGGAAACCGTTTGGAGCTACACTTGCGACAGGGTACGAAAACACGCAATTACGTCAATTTAAGAGGTAGGCGATGAACATCACTATTACGGACAGCGCCCAGGAAAAGCTTCTGGCCATTATGGCCGAGGCCGAGTACAAAAAGCCGGCGCTTCGGATCGTTTTTTCGGGCATGGGTTGAGGGGGTCCCCGTTTGGGACTGGCTCTGGATGAGTCGGAAGATACGAAGGACTTTCTCTTCAACAACAACGGTATAGACATTCTCGTGGACAAAGACATGAAGCGGTATATCGACACAGGGGCGCCGGTTACCGTGAACTATCAGGAAACCCCGTACGGGGCCGGGTTCTTCATTGAAAACGGCTCGCGCTGCGGATAAGGAAGGAGGCGATTCGTCGATGGGATCGACCCTGTGGCTCGTTGCGATTCTGGTCCTGTGGTTCGTACTGAACAGGTGGGTGCTTCCAAAGTTCGGCGTTCCCACCTGAATGTCCCCTCAGTGTTCGCTGGAGCGCGAACAGAAACCGCCGGAAAAGTAAATCTGTGAATATGACGGGGGAGCGAAGTAACAACGCGCCCCCGTCATATTATGAGCAGGTTATAAATTCAGCGATCGTAGAATTGCGGCAAGCCTCGGTTCTTTTTTAGCGTACTCCTTTAACGCCCGTTCAAGCTTCTCCTCTCGCTCCAGAAGCATACTGGTTTTAATCGACACGGGTTCGAGTGCGGTCCTGCGGTCCCATATCACAAATCCTATCAGGATACCCATCCCCCCGAACAGAACGCCGAATCCCCAGAACATGAAGCTCTTGATATCATCAAGTTGTCTCTGGATCGATGCGGTACCGGTTTCAACATTCGTTTCAAGCCGAACGATGCGTTCCCGGTCCTGCGTTGTGAATTGTTCCGCGGACGCAAACACCGTGTAAGCCATTAAAAAGGCTGTAATAATGGATAGTATTGATCTCCTCATGGTCACCATTGGAATTGATATCAGACGTGCCGCAAATCCCGGGAACACTGGATTGATTTCTCGGCTGCGCAACAACACTACCAAAGCTGTTCATCCCCCCGCCTGATTGCCGAATATACGATACCGATACAGCCAGGGTAAAGT
>CAZEAH010000632.1:0-1994 GCA_964510075.1 uncultured Leptospirales bacterium
ATACACCATGGTGTCGGCGTCGCCGTGGATTATGTAGACCGGCCTTGGTGCGATCGAGTCGATAACGTCCTCGGCGTTCATCTCGGCCACATTGAGCCCGCCGCGAAGCCCGAACAGCCAGAGGACGAAGGGTACCAGAGGCCTCCTGGGCAGGCCGATATCGCGCGCGGCCCCTTCAGCGATTACGTCCGATGCGTTCGCGAAGCCCCCCTCGAATACGCCCGCCAGAATGCGGCTATCCCCGGCCATGGCGAGAATGCCGGTGGCCGCGCCCTGCGACCAGCCCATCAGACCTATACGCTTTATTCCCTTTATTTTTTCGAGGAAATCAACGGCCGCGATAATATCCTTTTTTTCGTGGAAACCCATCGAATTAAACGACCTGTCGCTCTCGCCGCAGTGCCTGAAGTCGAAGGTGAGGACCGCCAGTCCCGCGTCGTGCAGCGGCCGCGCGAAGCGCATTCCTTCGTTGCGATTGGCGCCGCGCCCGTGCGCGAAAATGACGGCCTTCGCAGACGCCCCGGCCGGCATATACCATCCGCGTATCGAGAGGCCGTCCTGACTCCTGAATTCGACATTCTCGAACGGAATTCCCTGCTCCATCGGGTCTCCGCAGAACACGAAGTGCTCTTTGGTGCACTGGAATGGCCCCGGATTCATGAGCACCGAACAGAAATACCACGCCGCTCCGAAAAAAAGCGCCGCGGCGAGCGCCGCCACGACCATAAAGGTCCGAATTAATCCTGCGGACGATTTCATGGTTACACCCTCCTTCCACTATATCTGATCTCGTGTGACCTCGTGCGCCCAGAAACCATCGCCCCATCGTCGATCCGGTGCCCGCACATATTACACCTGCCCGAATCTCCACCGCGCTTATTTGGTAATTATTTCTATCTGAGTCCCAAGATCGACGGGCACTTCGAATTTTGGCGCCTCCTCGGTAATGCCCCTGTCCTCGTCAATAGGAACGGTTTCCGACCTGCCCGTTTTTTTATTTTGCGACGTTATACGCCCGGGTTTGGCCGGCGGTTCCATAACGGCGGTGTCGGCGGCCTTGCGCTCCGGACCGTCTGTACAGGGGCCGCACATTCTAAGCATCATCAGCACAACCGCACTCAGAACGAGAACTGCAACGGCCATGAGCGTACGCCCGTGCTTCCGGATGGCCGCGTTCGCGTTTTTCTTCTTCGTTTTATGGCTCGCCCCGCCCAGGCCCTTGGGATGTCCGTGGCTCTTTCGCATAGCTCTTTACCCGGCGCCTTCTGAACGGCCTTTGCGCTGCCACAGGCGCCCAATCCGCCTGCATATGTTCCATGGACGCGGGGCGCAAGTCAAGACAAAGAAAAAGGGCGGGGCCGGGGCCCCGCCCAGATATATGGGAAATCAGCGCCTGGAGGAGCGCCGATCACTCGGCATACATGGCATCGATGATGTCTTTGTAGCGCTGGTTGATGACCTTTCGCTTGATCTTCTGTGTGGCGGTAATCTCCCCGTTCTCCTGAGTAAATTCCCCGGGGAGAAGCGTGAACTTCTTTATTTTTTCGACCTGGCCGAGATCGCGCGTGTAGTAATCAATCTTCTCCCTGTAAAATTTCTGGACCTCCGGATGCTTCAACAGCTCCTCGCGGGAAGAAAACGATATAGCGTTCTTTTTCGCCCAACCGGCAAGCGGTTCGAAGCCCGGGACTATGAGGGCCGAGACGAACTTGCGCTGGTCGCCGATCACCGCCACCTGTTCAAAATAGATGTCCTCCTTGAGCAGCGTCTCGATCTGTTGGGGAGAAATGTACTTGCCGCCCGAGGTCTTGAAGAGGTCTTTGATCCGGTCGGTGATGGTGACGTAACCCTCGTCGTCAATATACCCGACGTCCCCGGTTTTGATCCATCCGTCTTCCGTGAACATTTCCCTCGTGAGTTCGGGCTTGTTCCAGTATCCCTTCATCATACTGGGGCTCTTTGCCTGGATCTCGCCCTCCGGCGATATCCTCACC
>CAZEAH010000633.1:0-1993 GCA_964510075.1 uncultured Leptospirales bacterium
ATGATAAGGAACGGCGTTGCGAAATGGCGATCTGAATCTTCTTTCTAACGCCACGCTTCTCTTCACGACGCAAACAGGCCGCCCGCGACCGCCGC
Source organism: uncultured Leptospirales bacterium (assembly GCA_964510075.1). Lineage (GTDB taxonomy): Bacteria > Spirochaetota > UBA4802 > UBA4802 > UBA5368 > MVZN01. The sequence continues at coordinate 96 of CAZEAH010000633.1, forward strand.
GTCTACGATCTCCGCGGCCTCGTCGAGCCAGCGCCTCCGCTCGTCCGCGTCGCTGTCCGCGACGACGGTGAACATCTTGCGATAATACTTTTCGATTCCACAAAAGCCGAACACGCACCGCCCCCAGATGCGCTCAAGCGGATCGCCGAAATAATCGTTCTCGCGCTCAATCGCGGTGTTGGATGTATTGATCACGACGCCGCGTTTACCGGCCAGCTTTCCGACCGGAAGGCCCCCGCCGGAATCGCCGGGTGGAAAGTCGTAGGCATGCGGAGGGCGTATAACGCGGTCGATATAGCCCTTCAGTATGGCGGGCGGCTGGCCCCACCAGTTGGGATGAATGAAGAAGAGCAGGTCCGACTCCACGAGCTCGCGCGCGCGGCGGTTGACGAGCGGGTCGCGCGACGTGTCCGAGCCGAGCTCTTCCACGGTGAGCACCGGGTCGAATCGCTCCGCGTACAGGTCGTGGTCGAACACCTCCACGCCCTTCTCGCGGAGCGCGCGGCACACGGTTTCGAAGATGGCGTGGTTGTAACTCTCCCGGTACGGGTGGGCCAGTATGACGCTCGCTTTCATGCGCGCTCCTTTTTTCCGCTGACGGTCTACTGAAACAGTATCGAAAGCCGCAGGTGTCCCCACAGTATGTGCCACAGGAAATAGTACATCATTCTGAACAGATACATCATGATGAATCCGTGCCGCCGGAACAGCAGCAGACCGATGATATTGATGACGAACACATGCGCGCCCACATAGAGCGCGACCCATTGGGAATGAGTGCCCGCCGCGCAGATGCCATTTGCCTGGAACACCGGCTCGATCAACGATACCGACAGTAAAACAATCAGCAGCGTCCGGTCAGTTATACCGGGCTTCGTTGAATAATGGAGGACGGCGACTATCACAAACACCGGCAGGACATGAAAGACGACCTCTACAATGAATCCGATCACCGGATAAAACAGCAGCGACTGCGGGAAGGGTACGTTCATGTCGCGCGGGAAACGTATCAGCGAATCCGCCGCCGCGATGGCGATTCCGAGGACCAGCGCGCATGCCGATATCTTAATGACATCGACTCCACTGATTTTCCCTGTGATGTGGAACCATCCCCTGATCGACAGAAACGCCAGCGCCGCCGCTCCGACGATCGCGACAATCACGAAAGCGAGCGCGGGATCGAACGATCCGAGAAATCGTTCATACGACTTTTTATCCGAAATCACGCCGAAAACAAACAGCACGGCCACCAGAACCATGTATGTCGGCACCAGTTTCTTGAACCGTACGGTAATCGAGCTCATCTTCCGTGTCCTTTTCCGGGTGAATGACTACAACCGATAAACGATCGTTTCAGCGGATATCGAGTGTTCGTTCTTACTCGCGAATGACGCTAGACGGATAATTTCCTGAAACATTCCGCGATCGCGTCCTTGCCCGTTTTCCCCGCGGCGACTCTCATCATAAGGGAGTACAATTCCCCGCGCGGATCCTCGATGGATATGCCGTTAAGCTCGAGAAACACAAGCCCCGCGACCAGCGCGACCCTCTTGTTTCCGTCGACAAATGGGTGGTTCTGGCATATATGGAAAACGTACGCCGCTGCCATTTTAAAAAGATCACCATGCAAAAAAACACCGTCGAACGTGGATTTCGGAATGGCGATCGCCGAGCTCAACAATGTAATATCCCGAATGCCGGGGTTTCCTCCGTATAATTCAATTTGATTGCGATGAATCTCTATGAGCTCCGCGAGGGTGAGAAAATCAACGGCACGACGCCTCATCTGGCCAGTTTCCCGAGGGTCGCATGGTGCTTTTTATTGATATCATCGAGGGCGCTTTTTATTTTACTCAGCCGTTCGGTGTCCCTGACCGGCGAGATGATTATGCTCGAAC
>CAZEAH010000634.1:0-1982 GCA_964510075.1 uncultured Leptospirales bacterium
GAAGGGATTTCATACGATACAACCGCCCTCCGCTTTTTCGGCGAGGGCGCGGCGCGCATGTGCGTGGCCGTGGGCGAGGACTTCATAGCGAACGAGAAGCTCAAGAAACTGGTGGACGAGGACATCCAGGCCGCCAACCGCGAGCTTGAGGAATTCGAACGCGTTAAAAAGTACGCGATCGTTCCCCGACGGTTCACCGAGCTTCACGGCGAGATGACGCCCACGCTTAAAGTCAAGCGGAACGTCGTATTAAAGAATTTCGAGCGGGAAATACAGGGCCTGTATCAGAAGTGAATCGCACACGCCCCTCCCCTTATCGCGGGGAGGGGCGTATGCCCGGAATGAAGCACCGCGCTCCTGCCCGTCATCGGCGACCATATCATCGTCCTGAAGAGTGAACCCGTTCCCGATTAAATTCCTGTTGCCATCTGGCCCCCTTTGATATATGGCCGTACACGGGCCGACCACATGCCGAACCCGTATTCAACCGCCAGGGAGGACGTCATGAAGGACAGGGCGTTTCAGGAATACTACCCGGAGCACTTCAGCCATTGCTATGGATGCGGCGTCCTCAACGAGCACGGACTGCGCGTCAAGAGTTACTGGGACGGAGAGGAAAGCGTATGTTCCTTCCAGCCGCGGCAGTACCACACCTCCTTCCCCGGCTTTGTCTACGGCGGCCTGATCGCCTCCGTGATCGACTGCCACAGTACGGCCACCGCGGCCGCCGCGGCCTATCGCGCGGAGGGTCGCGCCATGGACACGGACCCGCCCCTGCGCTATGTGACCGCCTCGCTGAAGGTCGACTATCTGCTGCCCACTCCGCTGGGGAGCCCGCTCGAACTGCGCTCCACGATCAGGGAGATCAAGGGCCGCAAGGTGGTGGTCGATACGCGCCTTACCGTAGACGGAAAGGAGTGCGTCCGCGGCGAGCTGGTGGCCGTTCGCATCCCCGACACCATGATAAAAGGCTGAACGAGTTGCTCCCCTACTCCGAATATGAAAGAATCGCCCGCGATTATCATTAACGATTCCGCGCCTACAACCGGAGGAAAAAGGCCTTATTCAAATGGTACTTTACCTTGTATCATCGCCTCGAGGTGCGCGGTATCGAGAACATACCCGCTGGGGCCGCCGTAATCGCCCCCAATCACGCGGGGGGATACGACCTGGACCTTCTGGCCCTTGCTTATTTCGGCCATCCTTCGCGCACAATCACTCCGATGATCATAGACAACTGGCATTTCATCAACAGCGCCTGGGGCCGCTATTATGTGGGCTGCGGCATCCCCGTATGGACGGGTACGGGCCTTAATTACAAGTATCTCGATCCTTTGCTAGCCCCTGACGGGCCGGAATTCCCGGGCCTGGTCGCGCTCTTCCCCGAGGGGAACATTCCGCATTTTCGCGACAGGAACGTCCTGGGTATGTTCCATCCCGGCGTCGTCCGAATGGCCCTTCGTTACCGCGTCCCGGTCGTTCCCGCGGCGATGGTGGGATTCGACACCGCGTGTCCCGTCCTGAAGGTCATCCATCATGAAAAGCGTCCCGACGATATCGTCTGCCTTCCGTTTACGCTGCCATTTAAGCTGATCGTGGAATACGGCAGACCGGTATACCTCGATGAGTTCTACGGTATGAAGGTCTCGAAGCGCGAGGAATACTGGATCGCAAACGAGGTCCTGCGTCCGCACCTTGGAGACCTGCTGGCGAAATACCGGCGCACCGTCTTCGCTCCTGTGACCGCCCCGTCGAAAAAGCCGGTTGGAGATCTCCAAAACGGGCGCGCCCGACAGTGAGCCATCAGAGGTGAAAATCAGGAAGATAGAAATAATACCCCAGCCCGATGGTGAAAACCATGTTACCCAGAATCGCATGTTCGATTGAAACCGCGAGTAGGGAACGGTTCTTTTGATAGTGTAACGCCCATACGAGGCCCATAACGGTCGTGCAGATGACTGCGATCCAGTTGTGGAATATTA
>CAZEAH010000635.1:0-1976 GCA_964510075.1 uncultured Leptospirales bacterium
AAGCTGACGGCCTCGGACGGCGTGAAGTCCTGGACGGCCCGGATGCGTACGACTCGATCGACCGCTTCGCGAAGCTCGCTGACGGGCCGATCGGCGACGACTCCGTCGAAGATCTCGGCGACGGAGGCGCCGATCGCGTGGCCGACGGGGTTGTGGAACTGGTCGCCCCGGCCGTTGAGCAGACGCGCAGCCTGCGCCGGGTAGCTGCCAACGACCAGCGCGCGCCATCGATCGACGATCGAGGAGCGCTTCATTTCGAGAATCTCAGTGAGCGTCATGATGAACTCCCGGGGGTGCGCTGGCGTGATCTGCAACGCGCGTGCCAGCGTCAGACCACCGCGATGACCCGGGAAATCGCTGAAAAATGGGAAGTTAGGGGGAGATGCGGAGAACTCGCCGGGCGGCACCGTTACGCAGCCGAAACAATCCTCGCCGGCGGGTGAAAAGAAGAAACCCCGCCGCTCCGCGCGGCGGGGTCACCAAGAGCATGCGGCGGACCAGGACAGGCACGCTCGGAACGGGCGAAGCAGCCTGGTTGCCGTGCGATCAGACGCAGCCCGTGGGCTTCGGCAGGCCGGCGACTTTGCAGGCGCCCTTGGCCGGGCCGGACGGGAAGAGCTCGTAAACGGTCTTCAGGTCGTAGCCGGTCTGCTTGCAGAGCTTGCGAATCATCGGCGCCACACCGAACTGCTGGTAGTAGTCGCGAAGGTACTCGATGAGCTTCCAGTGGTCGTCGGTGAGGTTGTCGACGCCTTCGGTGCTCGCGAGCGCGACCGCGACGTCCTTCGTCCAGGCTTCGGGCTGGGTCATGAACCCATCTTCATCGACGTCGATGCTCACGTTGCCGCGTGTGAAGTTAGCCATCTCACTTCTCCTTTGACGTGTCTTCTTCGTCATCCCTGCTCGGGAACTCCAGAACATTGAGCGGACCGAACGACTGCGGCGCCGTGCGCTCCGCCTTTTCCAACTCTCGGAGGAACTCGGGGCGCGGACGATGCCCGAGCGCTATCGACCGCGAAAGATGTCTTCTGGCATCCGTGGGCTTTTTCTGCGCGAGAAGGCCGACGGCCAGGAAGTAGTGCCCTGCTGCGTGCCCGGGATCGAGCTGGAGAACGCGCGAGAACGACGCCACGACTCCATCCGCATCCCTGAGGTAGAGGAGCGCCTGGCCGCGGTTGTAGTGCGCCAGGAGCAGATCGGGACGGCGGCTGATCGCCTCTTCGTTGGCCGCGAGCGCGCCTTCGAAATCCCATTTCAACATCAACGTGCCGCCGAGGTTCACCCAGGCTTCGATGAGCTCGGGATCGATCTCGAGCGCCTTTCGATAGGCGCGCTCCGCGCTGTCCATCTTGCCCAGCGACGTGTACGCGAGGCCCAAGTTGTAGTGCGCGCCGGCGGAATCCGGATTCTCCGCGACGGCGCTTTCGCAGCGCGCGATGCGCTCGGCGGCGGTTTCATTCGACATCGGTGTGTCCTCCTGTCAGTTTCGCGAGCCGCTCCCAGGCGGCGCGCTCCATGGTGTCATCGACGTCGACTTCGCCGCGCAAGGCCGCGAGATGGGGCCTCACGAGGTCGGGGGCGGAGAGCGCGATCTGCGCGAGCGCCCCGAGAATCTCGAGCCGCAGTCCGCGGTCCCAGGCGAAGGACGCCAGCGGGCCCACGAAAGGTGCCATGACCTGAGGCGCGGCGCGACCGATCGCCCCCAGGGCGGCGATACCGGCCTGGCCGTTCATCCCGGACTCGTCGTTGAGCGCCCAGATCATGCGACGGCAGATCTCGACGCCGTCGGCGGGCCGCGCGGCGGCGGCGGCACCGATCGCATGGGCGGCCAGCGCGCGCGACTCGGGATCCGTGTCCCAGAGGCGGCCGAGCAGATGGCGCACCGCGCGCCGCTCTTGCACCGCCAGGGCGGCGAGACCGTCGCCGTCACGCTGCTTGATGAGCTCCATCACGCGCTCCTTCAGGCCCATGCCTGA
>CAZEAH010000636.1:0-1973 GCA_964510075.1 uncultured Leptospirales bacterium
ACCCCTTTCATATCGCCTATCGGCATGAGGATTACCTTGTTGCGGTTGAATCCCACAACCTCTGCGTACAGGTAATTGCCCTCTCCCAGGCGGATCCGGCACAGCTCGCCGTATTTCACCGCGGGCCCGGAGGATTCTATGGTAAGCCCCACCACACGTTCAACCTTGCCGGTGAACTGTACGACGTTGACATCCTCTATGATCGACTTGTATTTCGAAAGGATATCGACATGTTCGTGCGGCAGTATCTTTATCATGGACGGTACCCGCTACAGCGCGCTTGCGTTGCGGATCGCCTCCTCTATGGTGTCGAGCTGGGTCGAAATCCTCGCGTCGATCGCGCCCACGTCGGTCTCGATTATGCACCCGCCGCGGTCGACTCTGGAATCCTCGTATATGTTCACCTTCTTCAGGGATTCCATCATCTTTATGAGCTCGTCCTTGTGGGCCGTGGTCATGTCGAGGTCGGCGAAATTGACGCGGATGTCGATCCGGTCGCGGTCTTTCACGCGCTTTATCGCTTCGCGGATATTGTTAATGACCACCTCGCGCCTCTCCACGATCTCGTCCTTTATCACCTTGCGCGCGATCATGAGGATCATCTCGGTCATAAGCTTCTCGGAAGAGCGGATGATGTCGTCGCGTATATCGACCGCGGTCGACACGATGGTGCCCAGCCGGTCGATGAGGCGCATCACCTCCGCCTGGCCTTCCTTGTACCCCTCCTCGCGGCCCGCCTCGTAGCCCTTCTTGTAGGCCTCGTGCTCTATTTCGGACACCTTGAGCTCGGCGTCCTTTATCATCTTTTCCGCCTCGAACTTGCCGCGCTCGACCTCGCGTTCGGACTCCTGCTGGAAGCGCTCCATTTCGAGCTTTATCTGCTCGCGCGCCTGCTGAAGCTCGCGGAAGGCCGCGGCCTTGCCCTCCTCCTCGATCTTGCGCACCCGCTCTCGCGCCTCCTCCTGCATCCGGCGCACCTCTTCCTCGGTTTCGCGCCGGTAGCGCTCGAGCTCGGCCTCCATCTCCTCGATCGACGGCCCCTGGTAAACGTCGACGGGGTTGCCCGCCTCGTCGACCTCGAACTCCTTGTATTCCTCGTCGGATATTATGTTCTTCTGATACTTCTCGGGAAGCTCGATCTGTTTCGGGGCGCCCGTAATGACCACCTCGGTCGGTTTGAATACCAGTTTAGACAACGAGTTCCTCCTCGCCGGCGCGCGCGACTATGATGTCTCCGGCTTCCTCGAGTTTGCGTATAATGTTGACGATCTTCTGCTGGGACTCCTCCACGTCGCGCAGCCTGATGGGCCCCATGAAGTCCATGTCCTCCCTGAGGAGCGAGGAGGCGCGCTTCGACATGTTGCGGAAAATCTTCTCCTGCACCTCGGTGTCCACGCCCTTGAGGGCCTTTGCCAGGTCCTGCGTGTCGACCTCGCGGAGAACCTTCTGAATGGAGCGGTCGTCGAGAAGCACGATGTCCTCGAATACGAACATCCTCTTCTTTATTTCCTCGGCGAGCTCCGGGTCCTCCTCCTCGAGCGCCTCGATGATGATCTTTTCCGTCCCGCGGTCCACCTGGTTGAGCACCTCGACGATGGCGTCTATGCCGCCGGCCGACGTGTAGTCTTCCGAGGCGAGCGTGGAGAGCTTGCGTTCGAGCACGCGCTCCACCTCGCGGAGCACGTCCGGAGATGTGCGGTCCATGGTGGCGATACGCTTGGCGACATCGGCCTGTATCTGGTGGCTGAGGCCCGAAAGTATCTGCGCGGCCTTGGCCGCGTCGAGATAGGCGAGTATGAGCGCGATGGTCTGCGGGTGCTCGCCCTGTATGAAGTTCAGCAGATGGGACGGGTCGGTGCGGCGGATGAAGTCGAACGGTCGGACCTGCAGGCTGGAGGTGAGCCGGTTGACGATGTCGATGGCCTTCTGGGTTCCCAGGGCCCGTTCGAGCACCTCGCGCGCATAGTCTATTC
>CAZEAH010000637.1:0-1968 GCA_964510075.1 uncultured Leptospirales bacterium
CACGGTAGCGTACCCGTCGCACCGTTATATGAGGTCTTTGAAGTCCCTGAGAATCCCTTCCTTGAGCTCCCGGGCCTCTTCGACCGCAGGGTTGATTTCGGCCACGTTGCCTTTCAGGGTCTCGACGGTTATCTCGTCCTCGGCCTTGAAGCGTGAGGGGAATATCTTTTTAAGAAGGCCCTTCAGGCTGTCGATAAGCCCCCTGGCCTCCTTCAGGCGATCGCGCCTGTCGGGATTCTCGCGGATCTCCTGGAAAATTTTGCGAATGTTCAGTAAAAATTCGATCTGCTGCGTGGCGCCGGTGGCGTTAAAGTGCACCAGCGTCTGCTGGTAGGCGTCCAGGTACACGTCCTTCTCGGATTTGTCCTTTGCCTTCACCGAAACGAAGCTGTTGAGCGTGCACAGGGCGAGGTACATGTTTTTTACGTCGTCCATGGTTACCTCGTAGCGCCCTTCCAGAAGTGCCGTCGCCCTCAGGAAGTCCGCGAGCTTGGCCTGTTTCCGCGGGCTGATGAAAAAGTTGTACTCGCTCTTGCGCATGTCGCTGAGGAACTTGTTCGTGATTACGTTCTTCATGAAGTAGACGAAATCCGGTATCTCGACCCTGATCTCTTTGTTCTTGTTCCGGATGATGTCGGACAGATAGACGATCTGGTTGAAGGGTATCTTGCGGTCGGGCTCTATGGCTTTTCCCCTGCTGAATGCGTACGTGTGGTCGATAAGAAGCTGCGTGTACGTGTTGTTGTCTTCGGGGATGATGGACTTGTAGGTAAAGCGGTCCAGGATGGCCTCGGTGACCTCGTTCATGCGCATGTAGTTGGCGGTGGCGATGGAGGTGTGGATGGCGGTGTCGATTATTTCGGGCCCGTTGATGAACTTGCGCTCGTTCAATACAGAAAGAAGCGAGCGGAGCACGACGTCGCTCGCGTCGAAAAACTCGTCCAGAAATACCAGGTTGGCCTCGATGATGGAGCCGTGGATGTTGTGCCGAATACGCCCCTTCTTGAATTCCTCGATATTGTACGGGCCGAAATAGTTGTCGGGGGTCTGCTCCTTGCTGGCCTGCGTCATGAACACGCGCACCTGGTCGAAGGTGTTGAAGATGTAGTTCGCAAGATACGATTTTGCCATTCCCGTCCGGCTGAGCAGAAGCATGTGCTCGCGGGTGAGGATGGCGAACATGGCCTGCCGGATGATCTCCTCGCGGTCAATGACGTTTTTCGCGATTCGCTCCATATGCCAGCGCAGGTATTCGATAGTGGTCGGGATGTCGAAGGTCTCCTTTTGAACGGCGGCCGCGTACGGGGCGATACCCGGTTCGGTGCCGGGCTTCTTCTCGGCCTGTTCCGAGATGACGTACTTGGAGGTCGCCCTCTGTTCCGGCGTTCTGCCGGGCGCGTCCTCGCCCGGCGCGAGCGGTTCCTCCGCCGTGAAGATGTAAAAGCCTTCCTTTTCGAGCTTCGACTCGACGCTGGCGAGGCTGGTTTTCTGCACGGTCTGTTCCCTGGTCCGGTTGTTCATGGCAAACCCTTCAACGCTCTTATTCAACGACGCCCGGAAGGACGATCATGATCGACGTCCCTTCGCCGGGCTTGCTCTTGATGGCGATCGTTCCCCCGTGGTTTTCCACGATGGAGTAGGAAACCATGAGGCCCAGGCCGGTCGATTTCTCCCCCTTGGTGGTGAAGAACGGCTGGAAGACCTTTTTGAGGTGCTCCCTGGGGATTCCAAGGCCCGTGTCGCTTACGGTGATGGCGGCGTACAGAGCGCCGTTGTTCATCATGGAGTCCACGGTGATCTTCAGCTCGCCCTTGTCGGGCATCGCCTCCTCGGCGTTGGCGATGAGGTGGAGGAGTACCTGCACCAGCTGATTGCGGATGCCGCGAATCTTGACCCCGGCGTCGGGGTATTCCGTGACGACCGAGAATCCGGTCTTCTGAAGGCGATTGAGCATGATCTGTATGGGGG
>CAZEAH010000638.1:0-1965 GCA_964510075.1 uncultured Leptospirales bacterium
GCCACAGCCGGGCGATAAAGGCCTTTCTGCCTCTGGGGATGTCGACTTTAAGCGATCGATCGATGAAATCGTCCGGAGTCTTCGAACTGAAAAGTTTCAATTCTTCTTTAGACAAATCCGGCTTCATAGGAACCTCCACACTGGCTTTGTGTTTGTTAATAATTTTGATGTAATTATGGGACCGCCGCACAACCGCGCATACATCAGCGGCAGGCCCGTTTTTCTGTAGTGCATCGTTCATAATGCCTGCATACGGAAAGCCCCGCGCACGCTACCGGAGGGACCCTCTGTCTGTCAACCTTATGAAACATGCCCGATTCGCCGCTACCGTCCGAAGCCCCGCATCTCTCTTCCGCGCGCCTGCGCCACCGACAGTCACGCGCGACCGTATACGTATAACACCGGAACACGCGACAATCCCGCAATGGGGATACTCTACAACATGCCCGTATAAATGTCCAGACAGAAAAATGAAAAAATTTCCGCTCGTCGCACGCAATACGTTTTACGGAATACATGCGAAATACGGCGGTCGTCCGCCTCCCCCGAGCGCTTGCTCGCCCCATCCGCTGCCCCAGAGGAACGGCGGGCGGTATTGTATTTGATTTAATCGCCGGGGACATATATCGTTCTGGAATACCGGACGGTTATCGGCCGCGCGCGCCGGCAACCCCCGGCTGGGAGAGCCCTCATGCGGATAAAGAACGACGATTACAGAAGCAGTGTCGAATCATGCTTCAGGGACGCGCCGTTTATAGGACTTGTCGGCATACGGCTCGCAGACTGCGGGCCCGGCTGGTGCGAGACGGAGCTCGCGGTGGCCTCGCACCACCTGCAGCAGACCGGATACGTGCACGCCGGGGTGATCACGACGATCGCCGATCACAGCTCCGCCGGCGCGGCATCAACGATAATAGGCGCCGACGAGTATGTTGTGACGCTGGAATACAAAATCAATCTGCTCCGAGCTGCGGGCGGGGACCGGCTGCGCTGCCGGTCGCAGGTTTTACGCTCGGGCGGCTCGTTTTCGGTCGTCGAATCGGAAATCTACTCCATGACGCAGGACAAGGCGACCCTTTCGGCGAAGGGGCTGTTTACCCTGGCGGTGCTGAAAAAATAGGCGTCACGCCGGCGGAAAAGCACGGCCTTAAAGAAAGCGGGAGATATCGATTCCCTGCTCGGCCGCCTTGCGCCGGTACCAGTCCATGTCGTCCTCGGGGGGCGGCGTGATCTCGGCATCTTCCTTTCGGACGATGCGTATCGCCTGCGAAGGGCAGGTGGACGCGCAGAGGCCGCAGCCGATGCATTTGTCCCTCACAACTTTTCGCGCACCGTCGGCCATCTCGATGGCCGCAACCTGGCAGCGCGTATCGGAGCAGGTACCGCAGCCGGTGCAGAGCGATGGATCGATCACCGCGTAATAGTGGGAGTTGACCGTATCTTTCAGGCCGAATCTGGCCGCGATGAGCTGAAGGCAGCAGCACCCGCAGCAGTTGCAGAGAAAGACGTGGCCGTCGCGGACGTTACCGGTCATGTGAACAAGGCCGTTTTCCTCCGCCATGCGGACAATGTCGTACGCCTCCTCCCTGCTTATCACCCGTCCGCCCATGGGATGGCGGTCGAAGTAGCCCTCGGTCTCCGAAAGGACCATACAGACTTCCTGCGGCCGGTCACAGCCCTTTCCGATGAGGCGCATCTGCTTTTTACAGATGCACTGGTTCACTGCGAATGAACGGCTTTTTTCCAGAATGGTCGAGACCTGCGCGAACGGAAGGGCCTGGTTCGCCAGCGAAACCTCGCGCTCGATCGGCACCACCTGCATCATCTGCGGCTTTTTGGCCAGAAAGTACGGCCCCACCGATTTGATGTATTTTACGTGCAGGCGCGCCATCTCCTCGTCCATGGACCGGAGCTGGTATTCGTATATTCCGAGAATCCAGGGAACAAGGTTGTACCGTATATCCC
>CAZEAH010000639.1:0-1948 GCA_964510075.1 uncultured Leptospirales bacterium
GTGTTCTCCACCCTGCACACCAACGACGCCGCAAGCGGGGTCACCCGCCTCATCGACATGGGCGTCGAGCCTTTTCTCATTACCTCGTCGGTGAACGCCTTTCTCGCCCAGCGGCTTGTCCGAAAAATCTGCCCGAACTGCCGGCAGGTCTACCGCCCCACCGCGCAGATGCTCTCGCAGCTCGGCATGAGCGCCGCGAAGATAAAAGGGGCGAAGTTCTACCACGGAAAGGGCTGCGAGAAATGCCTGGGCACCGGGTTCATGGGGCGGACCGGTATTTTCGAGTTCCTTCCGCTTTCCAACGACATCCGGCGGATGATAATTGGCCGCGCCGAGGCTTATGAGATCAAGGAACAGGCGATACGTGAGGGGATGGTTACCCTTCTTGCCGACGGACTTCAGAAGGCGATGGCAGGCATCACGACTATTGAGGAAGTGCTGAGGGTATGCTGAGATGATCTTCGAATACCAGGCGCTGAACAGGAAGGGCGATACGGTCCAGGACGTGGTGGACGCCCCCAGCGAACAGGCGGCCCGCCAGAAGATCCGGGGCCTGGGGCTCTATCTCGTGAGGCTCGAGGAGCACGGAGGAAAGCCCTCCGCCGCCTCGTCGGCGTCGAAGAGCGGACTGCGCCGGGCGTACGAGGAGCTTCGGTATTATCTGGATTTGAAGTTCAGTTCCAAACAGGTGGGTATCTTCTCTCGCCAGCTTGCGGTGCTCCTGGGGGCCGGGATGCCGCTTCTGGTTGCGATCAACGACATCATCGACCAGGTGGACAACCGCAACTTCAAGAGCATTGTGGTCGACATCAAGGAAAAGCTGGAGGAGGGCTCGTCCTTTTCTGCCTGTCTCGAGCGGCATCCCATAGTTTTCACCGAGATGTACATCAACATGGTGCGCGTCGGCGAGAGCCTGGGCTCGCTCGACCAGGTGATCGAGCGGCTGGCCGAGCTCGAGGAGAAGAAAAACATACTGAAAGGCAAGATCCAGGCGGCGCTGTGGTACCCCGCATTTCTGATTTTTTTCGCGATTCTCGTCGTGCTCTTCATCATGATCAACATAATCCCTTCACTCACGCGCATGTTCCTCGAGCTCGGCAAGGACCTTCCGCTGCCCACCAGGGTGGTGATGGGGTTCAGCGACTTCCTCGCGACGTTCTGGCCGCTCCTGCTGGCCGGCGTGGTGGCCGGCGCGCTCTTTTTGCGTAAATACGTAAAGACACCCGAGGGCCGGCGCAAGGCGGACGAGCTGAAGCTTTCGATACCGCTTGTCGGGAACCTCTACCGGAAGCTCGTCGTGCTCCGTTTCACCCAGAACCTCGGGGTGCTGCTCTCCAACCGGGTGGACATCATGAAGTCGTTCGAGATCGTTAAAAAGATCGTCGTCAACTCGGTCATCGAGGAGAAGATCGACGAGGCCGCCGGCCGTATCCGCGAAGGCTCTTCGGTGTCAACCGCGCTCGCCAGGGCCGATTTCCTCCCCCGGCTTGTCATCGGCATGATCGCCGCGGGCGAGGCGAGCGACCGGCTCGACGCGATGCTCCAGAACATAGGGCGTGTGTACGAAACCGAGCTCGATCTGACTGTGACCAGTCTTACCAGCATGATCGAGCCGATAATAATCATCATTATGGGGGTTGTCATCGGACTTATCGTCATCGCGGTGCTCCTTCCCATTTTCGAGATGAACCTGATACTACAGTGAGGAAACCATGAAAAAGATTCTACGAGCAATCGCCGGACGCGCGGCGGCAGTAATGTCCGGAATAAAGGTAAGCGGCGGCTTCACGCTCATCGAGCTCATGATAGTGATCGCCATCATCGGCATACTGTCCATTATCGTGGTGCCGCGCTTTATGGACATCCCGCAGAAGGCGCGCGTGGAGGCGGCCAAACAGCAGATAGCCGCTTTCGGACTGGTGCTCGACCGTTACAATCTGGACAACGG
>CAZEAH010000640.1:0-1946 GCA_964510075.1 uncultured Leptospirales bacterium
CATCTACGAGGTGGGGCGCGTATATCTAAAGGAGAAGCGCACGGATGCCGCGCTCGCTGCCGAAAACACGCGCGTAACCGGAGCGGTGTACCGAAAGAAGGCCGATGCCGCGCTTTTCTACGATGCGCGCGCCGTCGCCGCCGATATCCTTGGCCAGCTTTCCGTGAGCGGTGCGCGCCTCCTCCCGACGGACAGGGGTCTTCCCCCGTACGCTCATCCCGGGCGCTCGCTCGAGATACTCATCGGCAAGGACCGGGCTGGCCTTGTGTTCGAGCTTCACCCCGCGACGCGCGAGGCCTTCGAGATCCGCGGATCGGCCGCGCTCTTCGACCTGGATCTGGACGCCCTTCTCGCGGCCAAAAAGTCCGCGCGCTCGTTCACGGAGCTTCCGCGCTTTCCCGAGGTTCCGTTTGAACTTTCCGTGCTCGCCGACAGGTTCACCTACGCCGCAGATATCATCGACACCATACGCAAATCCAGCCGCGAACTTGTACGCGGCGCCGATGTCGTATCGGTGTACGAGGGAGACCCCATACCCGCCGGGAAGAAGTCGGTTTCGATCCGGGTGGTTTTCGCCGCGGCCGACCATACGCTGGGCCCCGATGAGATAGACAAGGCGCAGAAGAAGGTGATAGCCGACCTCGACGCGAAGGGATTCAAGCTGCGGTAGCCGTCGCCCGGGCAGCATCGGGCAGGAGGCTGTAGGCACTTCATCCGTTCGTTCGGTATATGCGGGGGCTCGTCTCCAAAAAAACAACGGGGTGTAGCCCCTTGTTTTTTTGCGTGAACTGCGCGGGGCTCTAAAAGAACGTCTCCGGCTCTCTCCGCTCCATACAGTTCGCAAGGAGTCGGGTGACGATTGCCCTGACGGGTTCCGCCTCCATAACACGCGCGCTCTCCGGACACCCCTTCACGCAGGCATGACACAGGATGCAGGCAGAGGCGTCGGTCAGCACCCGTCCGTCAAGCACGATGGCTCCGGTGGGACACATACCCGCGCAGGTGCCGCACAGCGTGCAGAGCTCCTCACGGGTCAGCGGAGATATGCCCGCGTGCGGCATGCGCTCCCGGTGAGGAACGGCGCCGGGCACATGGACCGGTGGCATATTCCGCGATCGGGCGAAGGCCTCCAGCCGGGAGACCGCCGCTCTTCCGAATTCACGCGCCGCGGCCAGGTCTTTTTCGTCGGGCCGGCCCAGGGCGATCGGCGCGGCCGGCCCGGCGAAGGAATGCTCGCCGATGAAAGCCCCGGCCGCGATCGGTACGAAGCCCGCGTCGATCGAGATTTCCTTCAGTTCGAGGAGCGCGTCCTCGAAGGCCCTGTTGCCGTACACGACCACTATCACCGCGGGCGTCCAGTTTCCTTTTAATCGTTTGAGGCGCTCCACCGCCGGAAGCGGCACTCGCCCCGCATACACCGGCACCCCTATAAGGGCCGCGCCGCCGACCTCGATGGGACCGCCCTTGCCGGAGCCCGAGGCGGTAAGGTCGATCCAGCGGATTCTCCCGGCATCCATCCCCTCGGCGACCGCCGCAAGAACGCGCCGGGTTGTGCCCGTAGGCGAAAAAAACGCTATGGAAAGCATCTCGTTCATCGGTAATTCGGCCTCGCTTATACGGTTTTCGTATTATAGGGTTTTTTCCGTACGACCATCATGACCGTCGGCCTTATCTTTATATCTATCCGCCCGCCTGGAGAATAAACCGACAGCGGTTTAAGGAGCGCTCATCACTGAAGTGCGCACCGGAAGCGGGAGGATCAACTTTCCAGCAGCAGCTCAAGGTACGACCTCCTCTCGAAGCGCGCAAGCCCGAGGCGTTCGGCCAGAGCGAAGAGCTTGCGTTCGGCCTCCCCGCGGTCCTCGCTCAAAATCTCGATCTCGGCGAAATATCCGAGCCCCTCCACGCTGTCCAGACACACGTGCGCGCCCTCCAGCGCGTACAGC
>CAZEAH010000641.1:0-1932 GCA_964510075.1 uncultured Leptospirales bacterium
ATCCTGCGCTTTCCGCTGACGATCCTTATTGAATTGTATTTGCATATGTTGACCAGGTACTGCAGGTTATCCGGAATGGAGCCGGGAAGGTATATCTGCGGGAACTTGTCAAACTTTGTGAGCAGGATGGCGAAAGCCACCATGCTGGCGATACAGTCTTCGTCGGGGCTTTTATGCCCGCAGATCAGGAAATTGTTCCGCGCCAGCATCATCTCAATGATGTTGTTGATTACGGCGTTCTTTTCGCGAATTGTCGGGATAGTGCGCTTGACCATCGGTTTTACCGGAATGATGAAAATTCCCTCCGTATGGGAGGAACGCTTCGGGCGAACCATGCGTTACTCCGGAGCTGCTGTACAACAACGTACGATCACGCTCGTAGACGCCGTACACTATTCCCCGGGTGGATGCCGAATCGATGCGCCGCTGCCGAGTAATAGTAACGGCGGCGATCGAAAATGCAAATATTATTTAACCGCCCGCGTTTTTTACGCCTCGACCCCGATTCATACGATAAAAGGCATGTACTTCAGTCCCATCGTCCCTTTCTTTATCCACAGCCTGAGTTTCTGCGCGCTTCGACCGTCTTCGGCGGTAATGGTGCCTATTTCCTCGATAAAACCGATCGAGCTGATGGGAAATTCGTAGAACTGGTTTTCATCGGAAAATGGATCGGTGAGAAGCACAACTTTTTTGGGGTCGCTCGCGTGTTTCCGCGGCATTCCCTCAAACGATACGTGAGATTTCTGAAAGTCGGGGTCCTTGTAGAGATCGATGTCGAATCTTTCGGATATCTGAAGCAGTTTCCTTATGTATCGTTTCTCTGGCATGGGTTTAATGTTTTTCATATTATCTAATGTTCTTGACGGTGCGCCATGGCTGATCTATTACGTAGACAGCAAACAGTACATTCCCGGCCCGAGAGGGCGGTTTCTCCGGCTCTTCATGAGGCCGGCGGAGGCTTTCCGGGCCGGATCCCGTTGCATTTCCTGTTCATGGCGAATACATCATGTCCGGTATCATAAAGAGAGCGTTTAAAAAGTCAACACTGTTTAGAATCGGAATCGCGGCCGCCACGGCACTTTCAGTTTTGATCGCCCTTCGTCTTTATCTTGCTTTTGCGGCGCCTGAAAGGATGCTGAAGGACTCCCTGATCTCTTTTTTCATGGAGAACTTCGGGAAAGCGGTAAAGTTCGAGGATGTGGGTATGTCGCTCGCCGGTGATCTCCGTATCACCAACCTCAACATGTCCATCTCGAACGATTTTAACGATAACATCAGCTTTATTCAGTGCCCTTCGGTTACGATCGGCCTCGACCTGTGGTCACTCCTGCGAGGGAAGATTCGTATGGAGGATATTCGGTTCGCCGAACCGAGGCTCACGCTCCTGAAGCGGTATGATCGCACGTATGAAGAGACAATGCGGGAACTGTTTATGTCCCGGAAACCTCTGAACGAGATCGGCGGCATAGATATACGGGATTTTGCTCTTATTTTTACCGGCGGAAAGGTGACCGCCGTCGAATATCTTGTCGACGGAAGGATCGTCGTCGAGAGCACAAACGTTAATCTCGAGGCGCGCTTCGACGATATCGACATACAATACCGCATTAAGGGAGTGCTGGTGCCATTCGGAACCAGGGAGATCAGAAAGGGCGGGTTTTCGGTTAAAGGCACCATCCATAGAGGGGGAGGGCGGCGCGGATATTCCTCCGTTCACATCATGAACATAGATAATTTCGATATCTCCCATCTTAATCAGAAATTTTTGAACCCGCCTCTCACGGTTTTCGGAGGTGTCTCGATCAGCGCGACGGTTCATGCGATCAACGGTCATGTGAGCGTAGAGGGTGTAGCGGCGCTGAACAATCTGAATCTGGTGGAGCGCGGCCAGTCCGGGGCCCGGAGCGTCATTGCCAACGAGAACATGAA
>CAZEAH010000642.1:0-1932 GCA_964510075.1 uncultured Leptospirales bacterium
GACCAACTCCACGGCCGCGACCATGGCAGCTGTATCTCTCCCGGAGATGAAGCGCTTCAACTACAAACCGAGCCTTGCCACCGGAGTGGTCGCCGCGGGCGGGAGCCTGGGAATCCTCATCCCCCCCAGCGTGATATTCATCGTGTACGGCATTCTAACCGAGCAGTCCATCGGCAAGCTATTCATCGCGGGCATTATTCCCGGCATTCTGCTCACCCTCTTCTTCATCGCCGCGATTCTCATCTGGACCACGCTCAATCCCGAGCTCGGTCCCAGGGGGCCAAAGACCACATTCAAAGAGAAGATCCGGTCGCTCGGGGGCGTGCTCGAGACACTGGCACTGTTCATCATGGTGATGAGCGGCCTGTTCGCCGGGATATTCACCCCCACCGAGGCCGGCGGAATCGGCGCGGCGGGAACGCTCCTGCTCGCACTCATAACCCGCACCATCACCTGGAAAGGATTTTCCGATGCCCTCATGGAGACCACGCGCATCTCGTGCATGATCATGCTCATCGTGGCGGGCGCCACCATCTTCGGACATTTTCTTGCGGTATCGCGCATACCCTTCGACATCGCCTCCTGGATAGCGCATTTCGACCTGCATCCGTGGCTCATCATGCTTCTCATTATCGCCGTGTACATCGTCGGAGGCTGTTTCATCGATTCGCTCGCGCTCATAATGCTCACCATACCGATCTTTTACCCGGTGATCACGCACCTCGGCTTCGATCCGATATGGTTCGGCGTCATTGTCGTCCTTATCACACAGATTGGCGTCATCACGCCGCCGGTGGGGATAAACGTCTACGTTGTAAGCGGCGTGGCGCGCGACGTACCGCTCGAGGTGATATTCCGCGGGGTGGTGCCCATGCTCATCGCGCTTATCGCGCTCACGCTCATCCTCATCCCCTTTCCGCAGATCGTGCTCTTTCTGCCGTCGCTTTTGAGGTAGATCACGCGCGTAAAATATTTTTATTCTCATGTCTGACAGTATATTGTACATTTAAATCTCAAAGCAAACAACCGATCAGTCGGGAGGATTTTAATGCGTACGGCGAGCTTTTCCGAGTTTCGAAACAACGCCAGGGAATACTTCGACCGCGTCGAGAAGGGCGAAACAATCGAGATATATCGCCACGGAAAGCCCGTAGCGCTTCTCAGCCCCGCAAGAAACGACGGAATTTCAAGGCTCCGGGAAGCGAGGCCCCTTTCGATACCCGGTGTAAGCCTGTCCCGGGCTCTTCTGTCCGAGCGCGATGAACGGCCGTAATGAAGGTTTTTCTCGATTCATCCGCGCTGGCGAAGCGCTATATCGAGGAACCGGGCAGTGTCCGAATTGCGGAAATCTGCGCGGGGGCTGCGGAGATTGCGACGAGCATACTGTGCGTCACGGAGGTCCTCTCGGCCTGCAATCGCCTTCTGCGTGAAAAAGCCATCTCGAAAGCGGATTACACCTGGATCAAGGACGCGTTTCTCCTGGATGTCGAAGAAATAACCATCATCGACCTCAGTTTTCCCGTAATAGCCACCTCCATCTCATGCCTGGGAAAAGGGGCCATCAGAAGTCTCGATGCGCTGCATATCGCCGCGGCGATGGCGTTTCGGTGTGATCTGTTCGTCACCGGGGACATTCGGCAGAAGGGCCTTGCCGCACGCATGGACGTGCCGGTCGAGGCTGCGTAAACGGCCTCCGGGCTCTCTCAGTACTTCATATAATGGAAGGGCTCGATCGCGTTGAGCGCGTCGGCGTCGAGCGTTTTGTAGCCTTTGGAGGAGAGAATTGTCTGGGTCTTCTCGCGGTCGTCGACTTCCACCACGAACACGGCGTTCTTGTGCGCCTCCAACACGAAGCCGTAGGCGTTCTCCACGTTGATCTTCTCCGCGGCTAGCACCTGCACCAGGCCGTCCAGTCCTACGGGGTTGTCCTCG
>CAZEAH010000643.1:0-1932 GCA_964510075.1 uncultured Leptospirales bacterium
CGTCTCCGCGGCCTCATCGGTCCTTTCGCAGCCGGGCAGACCGATCATGAAATAGAGCTTGAGCGTGTGCCATCCCCGCTCGAAGACATGCGCGACGATGGACAGCAGATCGTCGGTGGAGATCCTCTTGTTCGCAATGGCCCGCATTTCCTCGGAGGCGGACTCCACGGCGAATGTAAGGGAGGCCTTCCGGAGGGAGGATATGCGCTCGATGATGGGAAGCGTGCCGGTGTCGACGCGCAGCGAGGGTAGGGACACGGACACCCCGCGCTCGTTGAGGCGGGGCAGTATCTCGTTAAGAAGGGGAACCAGGCGACGGTAATCGCTGATGGACAGCGACGCGAGAGTGAGCTCGTCGTATCCCGAGTTCTCGAGTACGGTCATAATGCCCTCGGCGAGCTTGCCCGGCGAATACTCCCTGCAGGGAAGGTCGTAATAGCCAGCATGGCAGAAGCGGCACATATTGGAGCAGCCGCGTGTCACCTCGACGATCGCCCGGTCCTGCGCGACGCGTATATTCGGCACGATCGGTCGAAGCGGGAAATGAGGCGAGGCCGCGCGGTACGAGCGCTTTCGGACCCTTTTCCCCCTCACGGCCGCAAGTCGGCCGTTCAGGCGCACATAACGGTGAAGCGAGGGGACGTATACGCCTTCAACTTCCTCCAGCATGGCGAGGGAACCGGTCTTCGGCAGACCCCGCCGTTTCGCCCGGAGCAGGCACTCGACGATATCGACGATGCCCTCTTCGCCGTCGCCTAAAAAGAACGCGTCCACAAATTCCCCCATCGGCGCGGGATTACAGGCGGCCTCGCCGCCGGCGATGACCAGGGGATCGGTCTCCCCCCGTTCGGCCGACGTCAGGGGGATCCCGCCGAGGTCCAGCACCTGGAGCACGTTCGTGTACAGAAGCTCGTGAGAGAGATTGAATGCGATCATATCGAGTTCCCCGAGCGGAGTGTGCGTTTCGAGCGAGAAGAGCGGGAGTCCCAGTCCGCGCAGGCGCGCCTCCATGTCCGTATCGACGGCGAATACGCGCTCGCAGGCGGCCCCTTCGATGGAGTTCACTATATCGTAGAGAATGCGGATACCGTGGTTGGACATCCCGACCTCGTACAGATCGGGATAGCAGACCGCCATGCGGAAATCCGCTTCCGGCTTGCGTATCCGGTTGTATTCCCCTCCCGTGTACCGCGCCGGCTTCTGGACCGCGGCGAGCAGTCGCGCTATCTGGTCATCCCTGAGCGGCGGCATCCGCTGCCTCCCGCAAACGTTCGGTAAGTTCGATAAAGTCGGCCACCGACATGTCTTCCCCCCGTATTCTTGAATCAAGGCCCATCCCCGCAAGGACATCGGCCACCGCTTGCCGGTCAAGCGCAATATGGGGAGACTCGGCAAGGGCTTTTTGGAGCGTCTTTCTGCGCCCCCAGAATGCCGATTTTACCAGAAGGTGAAAGAGGGCAAGCGCCTCCCCGCCGAGTGCCGTGTCGTGCCGCAGATCGAGCCCGATAAATACCGAAACCACGTCCGGGCGCGGATAGAAACACTCCGGTGGTATGGAAAAGAGCGTGCGCGCCCGGTAATAGATGCCGAGCGAGACGGACAGGGCCCCGTACTCGGGACTCCCCGGAGCGGCGGTAATGCGCCGGGCCATCTCTCTCTGGAGCATGACGTAAACCGAGGGAATCCGGTATTCCGCGGCGATCCTGAAAAGCGCCTCGGACGAGCAATAATACGGAAGGTTCGAAACCGCCTTCGTAAAACCCTGTTCGGGGACTATTTTCAGAAAATCGTCATGCATCAATTTCAGCCGCGCATTGCCCGCGAAGCGCTGTGAGAGAAAACGCACGAAGCCGGCGTCGATCTCCACTGCCGTAACCGACGCGGCCCTTTCCAGCAGTCCCTCCGTCAGCGCGCCCAGTCCCGGCCCTATCT
>CAZEAH010000644.1:0-1932 GCA_964510075.1 uncultured Leptospirales bacterium
GCCCGGGATACCACGAAACCTACTTCTTCATAAAGTGCGATATGACGTCCAGCGGAATGGGGAAGAGCGTGGTCGAGTTGTTCTCGGTCGCGACCTCGCGAAGCGTCTGCAGATAGCGAAGCTGCAGGGCGATCGGGTGGGCCTCCATGAGCGAGGCCGCCTCGATCAGCTTGGCCGCCGCCTGGAACTCGCCCTCGGCGTTGATGACCTTCGCGCGGCGCTCGCGCTCGGCCTCGGCCTGCTTGGCCATGGCGCGCTGCATCTCCTGCGGCAGGTCCACGTGCTTCACCTCGACAGCGGTGACCTTTATGCCCCACGGATCGGTGTGCGTGTCGAGCACGTTCTGAAGCTCTGTGTTGATTCGCTCGCGGTCGCTGAGCAGGTCGTCCAGCTCGTTCATTCCCAGGATGCTCCGCAGGGTGGTCTGGGCGAGCTGGGAGGTTGCGTACATGAAGTCCTCGACCTCGGTCACCGCCTTGTTGGGATCGACGACCCTGAAATAGAGCACCGCGTTGACCTTCACCGACACGTTGTCGCGGGTTATGACGTCCTGCGGCGGAACGTCCATCGCCACCAGGCGAAGGCTCACGCGCACCCATTTGTCGATAAACGGTATGATGATGATGATACCGGGGCCCTTGTGCGTTTTCAACAGCCTTCCGAGGCGGAAGACGACCGCGCGCTCGTACTCCTTGATGACCTTAACCGAAGCGATGACCAGAAGCACCGCAAGGATCAGCAATGTGGGGAACATCTCGAACATCGTACACCTCCTGTGTGTTGTGTAGTGTATAACTCCGGCGGAGGGGCAGGGCACAGGCGCCCTCCGCGTCGTGCTCGAGGCAGGCCGGGCTACAGCTTTTTGACGAAGAGCGTCATTCCCTTCGAGCCGACCACCGTCACTTTGTCGTCGCGTTTAATCTCGTCTTCGGAGGTCGCGTTCCATATCTCGCCGTGAACGAACACCTTGCCCCCGGCGGCGAAATCGCGGATGGCGACGCCCGTTTCGCCGACAAGCCCCTGCATGCCCGTGGTGACCTGGCCCCTGTGAGCGAGCACCACGGAGCGTACCACAACGAAGAAAAAGGCGAGCAGGAAGACCACAACGGCGATGATCGAGCGCATCGGGATCCGTCCGCCCGGCAGGGGCGAGTCGAAGAGAATCATCGAACCGAAAATGAACGCGGCCACCCCCCCTATGGTCAGAAGGCCGTAGCTCGCGATCTTGAGCTCCAGGATGAACAGCACAATCGCCAGGATGATGAGCGCGAGCCCCGCCAGGTTGATCGGGAGCACCCGCACCGCCATGAGGAACATAAACAGGGCAATGGCGCCGACCACCCCGGGCACGATGAGCCCCGGGCTTTTAAACTCCATTCCTATGCCGGCGACAGCAATGATAAAAAGAAGAAAGACCATCTGAGGATCGGCGAAGAAGTTGATCAGCCTCTCCTTCCAGTCCATCTCGAACGGGAGCGCCGAAATGTTGGCCGTGGAGATGGTCACCACGGAGCCGTTTACGTCCACTTTCCTTCCGTTGAGCTTGACCAGCAAATCGTCGACGTCCTCGGCGATGATGTCGGCTATTCCGAGCCTGTGCGCCTCCAGGTAGGTGCTGGAAATCGCGTCGCGGATGGCGCGCACGGTCCAGTCCACGTTCCGTTTGCGTTTCTGCGCAAGGCTCTTGCCGTAGGCGATGGTGTCGTTGAGCACCTTCTTCTCCATGATGCCCTCGGCGGGATTGCCCTGTTCGTCCTTCTGGCCGAAGTTGAGGAACGGGCTCACCGGGTGCATCGCTCCTATCTCGGTGCCCGGGGCCATCGCCGTGATATGCGCGGCGAGCATGATGTAGCCGCCCGCCGAGGCCGCCTGCGCCCCCTTGGGCGCGGTGAACACCACGGGGTAGGCGGTGCGGAAGCCGGCGATGCCGTG
>CAZEAH010000645.1:0-1930 GCA_964510075.1 uncultured Leptospirales bacterium
CTGGATCGAACGCATCCCGTTCAACGAGACGCGCAACTATGTGCAGCGCGTGCTCGAGAACACCCAGGTCTATCGCAACATCCTGGCCGGCCGTGACGCCCCGCTGTCGATCGCGCAGGATCTGAAGCGCGGCGCCTACAGCGCCATCGCTTCGACCGCGCCGCAATTCTCGTCCTCGCCGGAACCCGCCCAAACGCCGCCGGAAGCTATGTCCGCAAAGAGAAACCCGGCCGGGGTCGCGAAGACAGCGGCGAAGGTTTTTCTTGTATGGGTGCCGCTTTCGGTTTTCGGTCTTGTGTTAGTGCTGATGGCCGCGCTTCCGCTTGTCCTCTCTCCGGGGCGCGTGGAGTCTATTGCCGTATCCGCTTTCCGCGCCGCCTCGAACGGTGAGCTTACGCTGAGCGTGAAGCGGTTCAATCCCTATACCGGCTTCGACATTCATAATCTTGTCATTTATAACGGCGATGAATTCGGCAGGACGAAATTCGTGGAGATCGAGCGGCTGACGCTCGATTACGGCTTCTTCGGCATGCTCGTCGGAAACGTGCGTTTCAGAGAGATCGGCGTCTACCGTCCCCGCGTATATCTTGTCGAAAAGAACGGCGTCTGGAACGCGGCGCGCCTCATGAAGGCCGGGGCCGGGAAGCCGGAGCCCGAAAAGGAAGAGGAGCCGGCGCCGGAGGGGAGGCCCTCCGGAGAAGTACGGCTTCCGTTTTCCGTTGAGTTCCTCTTTAAGTTCGTGCTCGATGACTTCAGGATGTATGTCCGCGGCGCGGGGCTCAACGCGTCGGTTGAGGGGCTCTGCTTCAACGCCGACGTGAGGGTCCCGCCGTTCAGAAAGGTGCCGAAATCGCTGGAGGCGGTCTCGCTTCTCGAGCGGATGTCGGTCGCGCTCAATCCGAAAGGCGAGATCGACGTGTCTGTGTATTCTCCCGACGTGGAGGTCAATCCTCCGCTGGTTCTCTCGTGGAAACTCGATTTCAGAAAGGCCGGTGGCAGCGCCGGCTCGTTCGACAGCTCCTTCCGATTCGGCACGAACCGCACGCCGGTGCGCTTCAGGCGCGCGCGGCTTGCGCCGCTCAGCCTGATGATCGGGTACGACATGGTCTACGATCCGGGGGCGGACGTTCTGCGCCTCGAGAGCCTCGGAGTGCGTTTCGGAAACAGCGCGTGGATACGGCTCGCCGGCTCGGTGCGCGCGGTAACCAGCAGGCAGGAGATCGATATCCGGATGACCCACAGCGCGATCTCCCTCGACGAGCTGTACCCGTACTACGCCGCGATTACCGGCGACAGGGAAACCCGCTTCGGCGGCGTCGTTTCGCTGTATCCGCTGACAATACAGGGCAATCCGTCGTCGATGGACATTCAGGGGGAACTCGCCCTGAGGGGGGTCTCCTTCAGGGTGCCGGGAACGGAAGCCGCGCTTCCCTCGGCCAGGCTGTCGTTCAGCGCGCTGAAGCGCGCGGACGACATGAAACTTCTGGCCAGGCTCTCCGCGCCGCGCTTCTTCTACGCCCTGGAGCGCAGTAAATCGTCGGACAACGGCATGGAGATGGTGCTCGATGCGTCGGCGCTCGGCAACTTCGGCAGGGTGAAGCTCAACTCTTTTACCTTTAAATGCTTCAACCCGGCCGACGGACGGAACGCGCTCGACGTCGGGGCGACGGCCGATGTGCTGATGGGGCCGGCCCTTGCCGGCCGCCTTAACGTGGAACGCTTCCGCTTTCAGAAGGCCCCGCTCGAGGCAATGCTTCCTCCTTCCCTACGAAAGTCCGTCGCGGATCTCCCCCTTTCGAAGCCTGTTGACCTGTCCCTCGACGCGTCGTTCGGCATGAAGGGCCGGAAGATGAACGCGGCTGCCGTCCTGAGGCTCAAGGCGCCCGATTTCGACCTCACCGACCTCAGGCTCGACGCGGACCTGGAGCAG